>NZ_JBEZBW010000023.1:0-93717 GCF_040647305.1 Saccharothrix sp. NPDC042600
GGAAAAGCTGGTTGCGGAGAAGACCAAAGCGCGGTTGGGCTGCGCCCAGGCCGTACGGGGAACGAACCGAGGCCCTTCCTTGGCTTGGCAGCCCGTTGAGCGCGCCTGCGGCGCTGAGGTGTGGCTACGGTGCGAGGTGGGCGCTGATCGGGATCACCAGGGGTGTGCCGGACACCGGGTCCGGGATGACCTTCGCCGCCAACCCGAACACCTCGTCCAACATCGGCTCCGTCAACACCTCCTCCGGTGTCCCATGCGCCAACACCTTCCCGCCTCGCATGGCCACCAGCGTGTCCGCATACCGCGCAGCCAGGTTCAAGTCGTGCAACACCATGACCACCGTCGTCCCGCGTTCCCGGTGCAGTCGGTGCACCAGGTCCAGCACGTCGATCTGGTGTGCCAGGTCCAGGTAGGTGATCGGCTCGTCGAGCAGCAACAGGTCGGTCTCCTGTGCCAACGTCATCGAGATCCACGCCCGCTGCCGTTGCCCACCCGACAGGTGATCAACCTGCCGGTCGGCCAACTCCGCCATGCCGGTCAACACCAACGCGCGCTCGATGGCCTCCTCGTCGGCCGAAGACCACTGCCGGTACCACCGCTGGTGCGGGTGCCGTCCCCGCGCGACCAGGTCCGCTACGGTCAGGCCCTCCGGCGCCACCGGTGACTGGGGCAGCAGCCCGACGACCCGGGCCACGTCCCGCGTCGGCAGCCGGTCGATCTCCTTGCCGTCCAGCAGCACCGATCCGGACGTCGGGCGCAGCAGTCGCGCCAGCGCCCGCAGCAGCGTCGACTTCCCGCACCCGTTCGGGCCGATGATCGCCGTGACGGTGCCGTCCAGCACGTCCACGCTCAGGTCGTCGACCACGACACTCTCGCCGTAGCCCAACCGAAGCGACTGGGCACTCAAACGGACGTTCACGCTCGCGCCTCCCGGCGGCTCCGGATGAACAAGAAGATCAAGTAGGGCGCGCCCAGGATCGCCGTCAGCACGCCCACCGGCAGGTCCGGGATCACCAAGCGCGTCACCAGGTCCGCCGACACCGTCAGCAACGCCCCGATCAGCATCGACCCCACCAACGGCGGCTGCGGGGAGCGCGTCAGCCGCACCGCGATCTGCGGCGTGGCCAGCGCGACGAACGTGATCGGGCCCGCCGCCGACGTGGCGACCGCCGCCAACGCCGCGCCCAGCAACAGCAACGTCCCGCGCGCCGCGTCCACCCGGATCCCGAGCCCGCGCGCGGTCTCGTCCCCGAACTGCAAGCCGCCGATCGTGTGCCCGCACACCAACGTCACCGGCACCAGCAACGCCAACGCCAGCAACACCGGCCCGACCGCGTCCCAGGACGCCTCGGACAGGCTGCCCACGATCCACGTCACCGCCCGCGCCGCGTCGTTGACGTCACCGATGGTCAGCAACCAGTACACGGTGTTGTACCCGATCGCCGACAACCCGATGCCGATCAACACCATCCGGTACCCGTCGATCCCGCGCCGCCACGACAAGGCGTGCAGCAGCACCCCGGCCACCAGGCCGCCGACCAACCCCGCGACCGGCACCCCGATCGCGCTGACGGCCCCGCTGACCTGCCCCCGGTACCCGCCGAGCACGATCACCGCGACGGTCGCGGCCCCCGCGCCCCACGTGATGCCGAGCACGTCCGGGCTGGCCAACGGGTTGCGCGCCAACGACTGGAACAACGCACCCGACAACCCCAGCGCCGCACCGACCAGCACGCCGGTCAACGTCCGGGGCAGCCTCAGGTCGAAGATGATCCCGCGCTCGCGAGCGGTCCCGCCCCCGAGCAGCGTCTCCAGGACGTCCACCACGCCGATGCGCGAGCTGCCCATCCCGATGTTGACCGCGGCCACCGCGACCAGCAACGCGAACGCCCCCACCGCGACCGCGACGACCCGCGGCCGGACCTTCCAGGCCACCGGCCCGGCAGCGACAACCTTCATATGCGGGCCAGTCCCTTCCGCCGCACGAGCACGATGAAGACCGGCGCGCCGATGATCGCCAGCAGGATCCCCACCTCGAAGCTGTCCCCGGTCAGCACGCGCCCGAGCACGTCCGCGACCAGCAACAGCACCGCGCCCAGCAACGCCGAGAACGGCACCAGCCACCGGTAGTCCGGCCCGGTCACCGCCCGCGCCAGGTGCGGCACCACCAACCCCAGGAACGCGATCGGCCCGCACGCGGCCACCGCCGCGCCCACCAGCAACGTGATCGCCACCACCCCGACGACCCGCGTCCGCACGACCCGCTGCCCCAACGCGGTCGCCACGTCCTCACCCAGCGCGAGCGTGTTCATGCCCGGCGTGTTGACCACCGCCAGCACCAACCCCGCCACCAGGAACGGCACGATCTGCCCCACCAGCCCGAAGTCCCGCCCGGCGATGGACCCCACCCGCCAGAACCGGTAGATCTCCATGCCCTGCTCGTTGCCCAGCACGACCGCCGCGATCAGCCCGTACAGCAACGCGCTCACCGCCGCGCCGGCCAACGCCAGCGTCACCGGCGTGGCCCCGCGCCCCCCGACCGCGCCCAGCAGGAACACCGCGACGCTGGCGACCATCGCGCCCAGGAACCCGAACCAGATGAACCCGTAGAGGCGGTCCACGCCCAGCACGACGACCGCGAACACGACCCCGAACGCCGCACCCTGCGTGACCCCCAGCAACCCAGGATCGGCCAACGGGTTGCGCGTGTGCCCCTGCATCAACGCCCCGGCCGCGCCCAGCGCCAACCCGGCCAGCACACCCATGACCGTGCGCGGCACGCGCAGCGACCACACGATGATGTCGGTCTCCGTCCCGTTCGGACGGACGAGCGCGTCCCACACCGCACCGAGCGGGATCGTCCGCGCACCGAACGTGATACTCGCAGCGCACACGGCCAGCAGCAGCGCCACGAGCACCGCGAGCCCCACGACCCGGCGCCGCCGGCGACCGGCAAGACCGGCCCTGGCCACCACCGTCACACCGGTTCTCCCTGTCGTCTGGGTAACTCCGACTTCCACTTCGGACGGACGTCATCTTAAGGTCCGTTAGGTAAGCCTAAGCGCAGAGAGAGTGCCCACATGACGACACCTTGGCGAGTCGCCCTAGCCGCATCCACCGCATTGCTGGCGCTCACCGCGTGCACGGCGAGTGACAAAGCCTCCACGCAGACCAGCACCAGCGCCGCGCCGGGCTACCCGCGCTCGGTCGAGCACGTGATGGGCACCGCGACCCTGAACACCCAGCCGCAGACCGTGGCCGCCCTCGACTCCAGCTACGTCGACGCGGCCCTCGCGCTGGAGGCCAAGGTCGTCGCGTACACGAAGTACCGCAACTACGACCAGCTCCCCGACTACCTCGGCGACGACCGCAAGTACGGCGAGGGCGCGCAGCAGGTCGGTCCGCTGGAGAACCCGGACGTCGAGAAGCTCTACGACATCAAGCCGGACCTGATCGTGTCGGCGAAGGTCCGCCACGAGAAGTTCTACGACCAGTTCACCAAGGTCGCGCCCACGGTGTTCAGCCAGACCACCGGCGCGAGCTGGAAGGACAACATCCGGCTGCTCGCCAAGGCCCTGGGCAAGGAGAGCCTGGCGGAGCAGAAGATCGCCGACTACGAGAAGCGCGCCAAGCGCATCGGCGAGGACATCGCGAAGAAGCTCGGCAAGGAGCCGAAGGTCTCCGTCGTCCGCTTCGTCGAGGGCGAGCCGACCGTCCGCCTCTACAGCAGCGCCTCCTACCCGGGCATCGTCATGGGCGACGCCGGCATCGGCCGCCCGGACGGCCAGCCGGACGTCAAGGACAAGATCTCGGTGAACCTCAGCCAGGAGGAGATCACCAAGCTCGACGCCGACCTGATCTTCGTCGCCGCGTACCAGGACGAGACGAAGAACGCCGAGGACCCGAAGGCGAAGTTCCAGGCCAACCCGCTGTGGGGCACCCTGAAGGGCAAGATCGTGGACGTCAACGACACCACGTGGTTCACCGCCGTGAGCCTCCAGGGCGCCAACGCGATGCTCACCGACCTGGCCAACCAGTTCGGCGTGACCCCGTAACACCGCTCTCGGCCTTTCGGGTGAAGCCGCGCGACAGCGGCTTCACCCGGGACCGGCCGTGCCATCATCGCGGGGTGGAGCGATCCGAGGCGACGTGGTCCCCGGCGGTCCTCTTCGAACCCTCCGGCAACCGGCTCCTGTGCACCCTCTGCCCGACCGGTTGCTCCCTCGCCGACGGCCAGGTGGGCGCGTGCAAGGTCCGCCGCCGCGACGGCGACACCGGCGAAACCGCCACCCGGGCCACGTCCGTCCGCCACCTGGACCCGGTCGAGCGCAAGCCCTTCTACCACGTCCGCCCCGGCGCGCAGACCGTGACGCTCGCGGCCCCCGGCTGCACGTTCCGCTGCGACTACTGCGTCAACCACCGCATCTCCCAGTACGGCCGCGACCACGACACCTGGTCCGCGACCCCGGTGGACGCCCCGGAGATCGCCCGCGACGCGCTGGCCCGAGACGCGTTCGTCGCCCTCTCCTACTCGGAACCCTCCCTGGCCGCCGAACTCACCCTGGACCTGGCCGCCCAAGGCGCCAGGATCCTCTGGAAGAGCAACGGCTTCCTCACCCCGCAGGCCGCGGACCTGCTGGCCCCCGCCCTGACCGCCGTCAACATCGACATCAAGGGCACCGACGACACCCGCCACCACAAGCTCACCGGCGCGCCCGTCACCCCGGTCCTGGACACCATCCGCACACTGCACGCCAAGAACGTCTGGCTGGAGATCAGCACCCCGCTGATCCCAGGCATCTGCGACGACCCACAAGACCTGGCCGCCATCGCCGAGTTCATAGCGGCCATCGACCCCGCCATCCCGTGGCACCTGCTGCGCTTCACCCCCACCTACCGCCGCACGCAGGACAACCCGACCACCCCGAGCGCCCTGGCCGAAGCCCGAGCCATCGGCCACAAGGCAGGCCTGCACCACGTGTACGTGGAACGAGCACTGGCCGAAGAAGGCCGCAACACCCACTGCCCGACCTGCCGAACCCCGGTCATCCACCGAACCATCTGGGGTCTGGCCCGCAACGACCTGGCCGACGGCACCTGCCCGAACTGCGCCACCACAATCCAAGGGATCTGGCGATGACGAACTACGAATTCGTGGACAGCCTCCCGGACCTGGTCCAGCCGGAGGAGTACGCGGACCACCCGACCGGCGGCCTGGTCCGCCTGCGCATCAGCGTGGAGAACGGCGAAATCACCATCCTGGGCGACGCCCTGCGCCCCGAACTGATCGAAAAGCTCCTGGAGTCCCTGTCCCCGGAGACCATCGAACAGATGCTCTGCGGCTAGCTCCACACGCCGCCCTCCGCGCGCAGCGCGGCTCTTCGCGCGCGAAGCGCGCGGTGGCCCAGCCACAAGTGGAGGAACCGACGCCCTTCACCCCCCCATCGGTGGTCAGCCCGCCGGCGAGGCGCTTGTGATCTTGAGGGCGCGAAGCGCCCCTACCCAGCCAGCGCAGCGACCACCACGTCCAACACTTCCTCAGCCGAAGCGTCACATGGCAGCGTCAACCCGCTCACCCCGGCCCGCCCGGGATACCGAACCCGGATGCACCGCAACGAAGCCCGCTCCGGCACCTCCTCGAACTCCTGCGTCAACACCAACACCCAAGCCGGCCCGACCAACGGGTCAGCCAACCCGTCAGCCACCCGTTCCGCCGTCCGCAAAGCCGCCCCCACCTCGGCCCGCCGCACCGACCCACCCGTCCACAACGCGGTCAAATCCTGCGCCCGTCCCAGAAAAACCGCCGCCCCGGGGTCACCCATCCGCACCACCGCGCACCGGTGGCGGTCGTCCACCAACGCCGAAGCGACCAGGTGCGCCACCATCCGCAACGTCACCCCGACCTGCCCGTGCGCGGCGGGGCTGTCGTCCAGGACCAGCACCGCCGACCGCAGCACCGGCGGCAAGGCGCCCTGCCGCGTCCGGTACAGCAACTCGCCGCGCGTGTACCGCAGCCCCAACAGCTCCGGCAACGCCAGTTGCGTCGGCACCAGCGCGTTCACCGCGCCGTGCCGCGCCAACCCGGCCCGCTCGCCGAGCCCGGCCCCCTGCGCCCGCCCGGCGGCCCGGGTGGTCAGCCGGAGCCCCAGCAACCGCCGCTGCCCGGCGTCCAGCGCCCACAACCGCTCGCGCAACGCCCGCATCCGCACCGGCAGCAACGGTTCCGCCGCCACCGCCTCCGGCCCCAACAACCCGAGCATCGTCAACAACCGGTCGTCCACGCCGTCCAGCACGCCGACCAGCGCTGCCAACGGCACCTCGGGTCGCACCGGGTCCGCCGCCGGGGCCGCCAGCGCCGCGCCCAACGCGCCCGCCAACTCGTCCTCGAACGCCTCCGCGGGCGGCTCGAACCCGTTCTGCGGCGGCAACTCCGCCGCCAACAGCACCACGACCCCCACCAGCGCGGCCACCGGCCACCGCAGCCCGCGCAACGCCACCACCCCGGCGTGCCCGCGCAACCACCCCAACCGCCCGTCGTCCCGCCCCGCCACCACGGCCAGCAGGTCCGCGACCGTGGCCAACGCGACCGCCGCGCCGGCCCGCGCGGTCACCACGCCGAGCGAGGTCAGCACCCCCACGTCGAACGGCAACGGCGAGGCGCCGCGCTCGACCTCCACGTCCAGCCGCCACCGCAGCACCAGCCCGCCCGCGTACCCGACGCCGATCTCGTCGTCCGCGGACCACCGGACCGCCCACACGTCCCCGACCCCGTCCGGCCGGGGCAGCACCCGGGCCACCTTCCACGCCGTCACGTCCCACAACGCGACCGTCCCCGCCCCGGCGCCGGGGAACGCGAGCATCGCGGAGTCCGGCGACCACGTCAGCGCCGGCGCCCACCCGCGCGCCCGCCCGGCTCCGGTCACCCGCCGGGCCTGCCACGTCACCACGTCCCACACGGTCACGCCGGAGTCCGCCGCCGCCAGCCACCGCCCGTCCGGCGACCACGCGACCGGCCCGAACGGCGACCTGCCGGGCGTCTCCGCGGGTCCGGGCACCCGCTCCCAGCTCTCGGTGTCCCACACCACGACCCGCCGCCCGGAACTCGCCGCGAGCCACCGCCCGTCGGGCGACCAGGCGACCCGGCCGACGCCCTGCCGGGCGGGCAGCACCCGCGGCCGACCCTCCGGCGCGCCCCGGCGCACGGCGTGGACCAGCACGTGGTCGGGCGTCGCCCCCGGCCCGGGGACCGCCAGGAACCGCCCGTCCGGCGACCACGCCGGCCCTTGGCCCCCGGGCACCGACGCGACCCGCTGCCCGGTGCCCGCGTCCAGCAGCAGCACGGTGTCCGCCTCGGAGTGGTGGAACGCGACGGCCACGAGCCCGCCGGCCGCCACACCCGGCACGCCGCCGGCCGCCACGCCCAGCAAGCCGCCCGCTACGCCCAGGACCCCGCCGGCCTCCACGTCCAGCACGCCACCGGCCACCGCGGGCACGTCCGCCGCCCACAGCGGTTCCTCCGCCGGGTCCCCGGTCCGCACCACCCGCCCGTCGGCGTCCTGCACCACGTACGACCCGTCCAGCCAGGCGAACCCCGGGCCCCACCGGTCGTCGCCGGCCGGCACCAGCACGTCCGACCGCACCGCGAGCACGCCGCCGTCGACCGCCCGGTCCCGCCCGACGCTGCGCGCCGCCCGCACGGCCCACCGCTTCACCGCCGCGGTCGCCGCCGCCCGGTCGGGGGTCGGCTCGGTGTCGGGCATCCGCCACACCCGGACCTCGTCCGGCGTGGCCCGCACGGCGACCGCGCCGGACCCGCCGACGTGCAGCCCGCCCGCCTCCCGCAACGCCGCCGGCAGCGTGCGGACGAGGTCCAGCTGCCGGTCCACCACCGCGACCTCGTCGCCGAACCCGACCAGCAGGTGCGCGCCGCTGCGGGTGAAGCCGAGCGCGACCGGGGAACGCCGGCCGCCGAGGTCGCGGCGGTCCAGGCCGCGCCAGGACGCGGTGTCGATGGTGAACACGTCCCGCGTGCCGGCGGCGGCGACCAGGCTCCCATCCGGCGACCATGCCAACCGCGCCACCGGGTGGGTGGTCGTGCCGATGCTGCGCAGCATGGCCTGGCGCGGGAGGTCCCACCACTGCAACGCGTTCGGCACCGCCACGCACAGCGCCGGTTCGCCGGGCCGCCAGGCCAGGGCGTTGACCCGGCCGCCGGTCTCGTGGCGGGTGACCACGGCCGTGCGGCGGTCGAGCACGACGACCTCGCCGGACGCGGTGCCCAGGGCGAGCAGCCGGCCGGTGCTGTCCAGGGCCAGCGCGGTGACGTCGTCCCGGTCGCCGACGCCCGGCGGCAGGCGGCGGGCCGCGCCGGTGTCCGGGTCCAGGGCGTGCGCGACGCGGTTGGCCAGCACGACCGGGTCGTGCCCGTCGGCGGCCCACTGCACCTCGACCGGGTGCTCGTCGGCGACGTCGATCCGCCGCGCCCACACCGGTGTGCCGGTCAGGTCCACCAGCTCGACGCCCGCGCGGCTGACCGCGAGCAACGCGCCCGCGTCCGGCGACACGGCCACGCCCCGGGCCGTGCACGGCACCGCCGCGACGAGGTCGGCGTCCATCAGCCGGCACCCTCGGCGGCCTGCTCGTACAGCCGGGCCGCGCGGTAGAAGTCGCCCGCCAGTTCCAGCTGCCGGGCCGCCGCCGCGAGGTCGCCGGACAGCTCCAGCCGGGTCGCGGCCGAGACCAGCCCGACCCGCCGGGCGGGGTCGTGCCCGGGCGCGCCGACGGCGTCCGGCTTGGGCCGGGCCACGTCCGCCAGGCGCGCCAACAACGCCTCCGCCGCCGGGGACAGCCCGTCGCGCACCTCGGGCGGGTCCTCCAGCCACAGCGCCCAGGCCGGGACGGCGTCCTCCGCGCGGAACCGGAACGCGCCCGCCGCGGTGGCCACCACGACCGTGCCGCGGGCCAGCCCGAAGTGCTCGACCAGGGCGCCGGCCGGCGGTCGGGGGCGCAGGGTCGTGCCGGACTCCAGGTACAGGCCGTCCGAGCCGAACCGCGCGACCGGGACGCCGAACGGGACGGGGTCGGTGGTGCCGCCGGGTTCGACCAGCAGGTGCCGCCCGGGTCCGGGGACGACGTGCAGCGCTTCGCGGGCGGGGCCGTGGGCGAGGAACACGCGCAGGGCGGGGAGGTCGTCGTCGGTGACCAGGGTCGCGTCGACGCGGTCGGCGGTGGTGTCGTCGCGCGCGAGGGCGATGGCGATGGTGACCGCGTCCACGCGGGGCGCAGCGTGTCGCGGGGGAGCGGTGACGGGCAGGTCGAGGGTCGGCGTGGTCTCGCGCGCGGTCACCACCACGTCCCACACCCCGGACCCGTCGGACGTCACGACCCACCGGTGGCCGGCGGGGACGGACGCGGCGAGGACGTCGTCGTCGACCGGGTAGCGGGCGCGGTGGTCCACCAGGAGGGACGGGCCGATTTCGCGGCACACGACGGTGTCCGGGAGGGCGGAAGTGGTGCGCAGCAACGACTTCGGCAACGGGTCCCCGCCGCCCAGCCGGAGCAGCACCGCCGGCCGGACGTCCCCGCCCCGGTGGAGTTCCACCGCGGTGACGGTCACCGGCACCGAACTGTCCAAAAAGGACCGGACGAGCGGTGCCGCGAGCAGACCCGGGGTCAGCACGGAGACCTCGGCGCGGTCCGGCCCGGTCGGCGGGACGTCCACCGACGCGGCCAGCTCGGCGAGGGTGACGACGGACCAGCCGGCGCTGTCCGGCGCGGGACCGACCAGGCCGCCGAGCGCGAGGGCGGCTTCCTCGGCGGCGGCGGCGACGGGGACGCACACGGTCCCGTCCGGCGCGCGGTGGCAGCGGACGGCCTGGTCCTCCAACGCGCCGACGAAGGCCAGCGCGGCGGCATCCCCGCGGAACCGCGCCACCCGGGCGCCGGGGGCGGCCGGCGCGGGGGACGGGCCCGGCTCGGGCGCGGGCTCGCGCCGCAACGGCCGGACATCGCCGATGTACCCGCCGGGACCCCGCCCGCGCACGTCCGGCGGCGGCCCCCACGCCGCGCCGGGCTGGGCGGCACGCGGGTCCGGCGGCGACCCGGCGGGCGACCACGGCTGACCGGGCGGCGACCACGGCTGACCGGGTGGACCTGGCGGACCGGCGGGCGACCAGGGCTGACCGGGCGGCGCGCCCTGCGGCGTCCGGGGCCGGTTCTGCGGCTGGCCGGGCGGCGACCACGGCTGGTTCCGCGGTGGCTCAGGGGCAGGTGCCGGCGGCGGGCCCGGCCACGCGGGTTCCGGCGGCCACGGCACGTCCGCCGGCCACCCCGGCGGCGGGGGCCCGTCCGGGTCGAAGGTCCACAGCAGGTCCGGCGGCAGGTCCGGCGGCCACGGCAGGTCCGGCGGCAGCTTCGCCGGCCGGGGCGCGGTCGGGTCCAGCAGCCACAGCACCTCCGGCGGCACCTCGGGCGGCCACGGCAGTTCGCCGGGCCAGTCCGCCGGGCGCGACCCGTCCAGCGGCAAGCCCATGAGCGCCAACGTCTCCGCGGGCAGCCGGCTCAGGTCGATCGGCACCAGGAGCAGGTCGTCCGGCGGCTCCACCCGCCGGACGTCGAACAGCGGCGGGCGCGGGGCGGCGGGCTCGTCGGCCTTCTTGCGGCGCATGCGGTCCCAGATCACGCCGCACCCCCGGGCAACCCGGCCGTGCCGCCCAACGCGCGCTCGGCCCACTCCCGCCACTCCGCCAGCACCGCCGGGTGCCCACCGGCGAACGCGTCGGCGAACACCTGCGCCGCCAGGTCCGGCCGCCCGACCAGGTCCGCCGCCTGTACCGCCCACCGCTGCGGCGTGCCCCACTGCCGGTGGTCCAGCGCCGCCAACGCCTCCCGCAACGCCGAGTGCCCGCCACCCTCCAACGCCCGGCACAGCGCCCGCACGATCGTCCGCCGCACGCCCGGTTCGGCCCGGTCGCCCTCGACCAGCCACCGCGCCCGCGCGGTGTTGCGCGCGGCCGTCACCAGGATCCACGCGGCCGACACGACGTCACCCGCCTGCTCCCAGCAGCCCGCCGCCTCCTCGACCCGCCCCAGCCGCAGCCAGCACGACACCGCCTCGGGCACCAGCCGGGCCCGCGCGTAGCAGTCGGCGGCCCGCTCCAGGTCCCCGCCCCGCTCGTAGAGCACGGCCGCCGGGTGCAGCGTGCCCGCGCGCTCCCGGCAGCGGGCGGCCTCCAACGGCAGCCCGGCCTGCTCGTAGCAGTCGGCCGCGCGTTCGAGGAGCCGCCGGGCGTCGGTCACCCGTTCTCCCGGGTCTCGGTCGACCGGCCCCGCTCGCCGTCGTCCTCCTGCGGCGCCCACGCCTCCACGACGGGCCGCCCGGCCGACAGCTCCTCCTCGACCAGCGGCCGCGGGTCGAGGACGCGGCCGACGCGGTGGGCGATCTCGTCGTGGACGGCGTCGTGCTCCTCGCCCTCGCGGACCGCGCCCAGGTCGTCCACCTGGAACAGCTCCACCTCGCCGGTCTCGGCGTTGATGCGCAAGCTCACCCTGACCCGCACGGCCTCACGACTCCATCTCGAACTGGATCTCGACCACGCCGTCCTCCTCGCGCACCACGAAGTTCTGCGCCCCGTTGCGGTGCGCGAACTCGGTGATCGCGCCCTGCACGCCGGCCACCATCGCCCGCTGCACGCCGCGCATGGTCCGCTCGTGGACCTCCTCCAGCCGTTGCTGCGCGGCCGAGCGCAGTTCCCGCTCCCGCAACCGGGACTCCTCGTCGAGCTTGCGGTCGGCGTCGGCCCGCGCGTCGGCCTCGGCGGCGGACGTCCCGTGCTCCCGCCGCAGCCGGGCCTGCTCCTCGGCCTCCCGCCGCAACGCCTCCCGCCGCCGCTCGGCGAGTTCGTCGGCGATCCGCTCGGCGGCGCGGCCGGCCTCCTCCTCGGCCTTCCGCCGGGTGCGGCCCATCCACTCGTCCTCGTACCACAGGCCTTCCTGCTCGGTCTCGACCTCGTCGGTGACCTCGCCGGACTCGACCCGCGTCGCCGAACCCTCGACCTCGACGGCCGCGGTCAGCCGCACGGAGATCTCCAGGTCGCCGGTGGCCGGCCGGTACACCACGAGCCCGTCGGGCACCCGGTGGTGGTAGTCCCCGTCCACCAGCTCCCACTCGGGGTCCTCGGCCAGCGCCCGTTCGAACGCGACCAGCAGCGGCCGGGCCAGCAGGGTGCGCAGCGAGCGGGTCAGCGTGGCCTCGCCGGCCACGGTGCCCGCCGCCCGCGCGGTGCGGACGACCTCGGTCCGCCACTGCTCGGAGACGACCCGGGTCGCGCGCACCCGGACCCGTCGTGGATTGCACATGGTTCCCGCTCCTAGCTCGGCTGGCGCAGCCGTTGGGTGACCTGGTTGATCAGGCCGCGGACGGTGTCGATGGCCGCGTGCTCCCGCGGGTGCCCGCGTTGCAGGGGTTGCAGCACCTCCTGGTTGAGCACGCGCAGGGTGGTCATGACCGCCGAGCCGTCGGCGCCGGCCGGGTAGTCGTCGAGCTGCCGCACCCGCTGGTGGGCCAGTTCGAGCAGCGCGGTGACCGAGCGGCCCCCGGACCCGTCCTCGACCGCGCCCAGGTGGTCGTCCAGCACGCCCTTGGTCACCTCGGCGTCGCCGGGCTCGGTCCAGATGTGCCGCAACGGCCACAGGTCGCGCGGCTGGGCGACCTCCGCGCCGCGCAGCAGGGCCGCGCCGGCCACGAGCTTGAGGCCGCGCACGATCCGCCGGTCCGACAGCGCCACGCCGCGCGCGACCAGCTCGGCCACCACGTCGGCGTAGCGGGAGCGGACGTCGGTGAGCCGGACGTGCCGCAGTTGCCGGGTCAGCTTGCCCAGGTCGGACACCGACACCAGCGGCGAGGTGTTCACGCCGCCGCCGCCCAGCTGCTCGGTCTGGTGCTGCCAGCCCCGGTCCAGCAGCTCGTGCAGCCGGATGCGGGCCACCGGCTCGACCTCCAGCCGCAACAGGAACCGGTCGGCGAACGCGAGCAGCGCCGGGTCGTCGGGCAGTTCGCTGGACGCGCCGAACAGGCTCACCAGCCGCGCGTGCTGCCGCGTGCCGCCGTTGTCGAACGACCGCTCGTTGAGCACCGCCAACAGGGTGTTCAGGATGGCGCTGCTGCCCTGGAAGACCTCGTCCAGGAACACGATGTCCGCCTCGGGCAGCATCCCGGTGGTGCGGACGCGGTAGGTGCCGGCCTGGAACTGTTGGAAGTCCAGCGGCCCGAAGATCTCCGACGGCTCGGTGAACCGGGTGAGCAGGTAGCGGAACTGCGAGGCGTTCACCAGGCCGCAGAACCGCGAGATCAGGTCGGTCTTGGCCGTGCCCGGCGGGCCGATGAGCAGCAGGTGCTCCTGGCACACCGCGGCCAGCACCATCAGCCGCACGGCCGCGCCCCGCCCGACGAACCAGCCGTCGAGCTTGCGTTCCACGGCGGCCAGCAGGTTGACCGTCCGGGTGGTCTCCTCGGGCCAGCTCACACGCGCCCCCGACCCACGTGCTCCCGCTTGCGGCTGATCTGGTGCCGGCCCACCAGCTCGCCGAGCTGGGTCGGCGTCGGCGGTCTGCCCTCGTACTTGGCGGCCACGAACGCGTCGCGGAACAGGGCCCGGATCTCGTCGCCGTTCCAGTCCACGGTGGCCCGCACCAGAGCCTCGGCGAACCCGTCCACCGGGATGCGGTAGCGGCGGGCGTGGACGCGGATGATGTCGCGGCGGGCGTACTCGTCGGGCAGGTCGATCGGGAAGCTCGCGAACCGGCTCGGGCGCAGCAGCGCCGAGTCGATCAGCTCCAGCCGGTTGGTCGTGCCGATCACCAGCATCTGCACGTCCGGGCGGAACCCGTCCATCTCGGTGAGGATCTGGGCCACCATCGCGTTGCCCGCGCGGCTGCCGCCGTCGTCGCCGCTGCCCCGGCGGGCGGCGATCGAGTCGAACTCGTCGAACACGATGACCGACGGCGCGTTGCGGCGGGCCTCGGCGAACAGCTCGCGGATGCGGCGCTCGCCCTCGCCGACGAACTTGTTGGTGACCTCCGGGCCGGACACGATCTGGATGGTGGCGTTGAACTTGTTCGCCACCGCCTTGGCGAACAGCGTCTTGCCGGTGCCCGGCGGGCCGTAGAAGACGAAGCCGCGCGGGGTCAGCTCGGCCCGCAGGTGCTGGTCCTCGTCGGGCAGCGCGCGGGACATGTTCATGATGTGCAGGGTGCGTTCGAGGGCGGCTTTCACGTCGTCGTAGCCGCCGATGTCGTCCCAGCTGACGTCCGGGATCTCGAAGCTGGACGACTGCTGCGCCTTGAACGCCCGGATGGTGTCGCGCAGCTCGGCCACGGTCGCCTGCGGGTTGCCCTCGTGCTGTTGGTGGGCGTACCGCATGGCCTGGCGCAACCGGACCGGGCTCAGGCCCGCCAGGAACTTGTAGAGGTCGGTGTTCTCCCGGACGGAGAAGTGCGCGGCCTCCTCGCGGGTGATCAACGCGGTCTGGGAGGGCAGTTCCTCGCCGGTGTGCAGGCGGACCAGCCGGGGCGTGCCCTCGATGGCGATGCGGGTGCTGAACCGGGACGCCAGCACCTCGGGCACCGGCAGCGACGGGTCCGCGAACGCCAGCAGCACGCAGCGGGAGCCGTGGGTGGAGTAGAGCAGCTCGATCAGCTCGCGCGACTCGTTGGACAGCGCGCCGTCCTGGCCGCCGCCCAGCAGGTCCAGGTGCGGCACGACCAGGACCTGGCGGTCCTTGATCTCCCGGACCAGGTCGCGCAGGCGCGACAGCAGGCGCTGGCGCAGCGTCGCGGGCGGCGCGGGGAACCCGGCGACCGGCGGCTGGCTCTCCTGCTCGCCGTCGGCCTCCAGCAGCCGCGGGTCGCGCCCGGCGCGGCGGACGATGTGCTCGGCCAGGTGGGGGACCAGGATCTTCTCGCACGTGATCAGCACGGACTGGTCGGCGCGCAGCAGCGAGGCCGCCGCCTCGATCTCGACGCCGTGGGCGAGCTGGGTGGCCTGCTCCTCGGTGATCTTCTCGGGGTGCCGCGGCGACGGCGCGCTGGGTTCCGGCGGTCGCTGTGGCGGTGGTTGCGGCGGTGCGACCTCGGGCGCCGGCGGGTGCAGGACCGTCCCCGGCGTCAGGTCGGAGCGCAGTTGGAACTCCAGGTCGAAGTCGTGCAGCGGCAGGGTGGCCTGATCGGGGCGCAGCGGTTCGACCAGCATGCACCGGTGCCGGGCCAGGACCGCCGCCACCGGCGCGCTCGGCGCCTCGCCCAGCACGTCCACCCGCGTCTCGGGCTGCTCGATGACCACCCGCAGGCTGATCGGTTCGCTCATCGGTACCTCCAGTGGAACCGGATGCCGTCCAGGTAGCCGGTGAACGCGGGCCGCGCGCGCAGGTCGCGCCGGTGGGCCCGCTCGACCGACGCCAGCGCCTGCCACCACCGAACCGTGGCCACCAGCAGCTCGCCGCCGTCCTCCTCGGCCTCCCGCAGCCGCGCCCGGTGCGCGTCGCCGTAGTAGGTCATCGCGGCCTCGTACACGTCGAGCACGAACGCCCGGTCCCGGAACCGGAAGCGCTCGAACAGCTCGCCGCGCCACCGGCCCTGCGCGGGCGTGGCGGGCACGTCGGCCAGCCGCAGCACGGCGGCGCGGCGCGCGGGCGGGTCGTCGATCGCCAGGTCCAGCACGGCCTCCACCTCGTGCTCCTCGGCCGGCGCGGGCACCTCGAACAGGGCGTGCAACGGCGACCGCGCCAACACCACCTCCCGCAACCCGGCGTCCAACGCGCCCGCGCACCGCACCGAGACCCCGTAGTGCGCCACGAGGTCCGCGCCGGACCTGGGCATCGGCACGGCCTCGACCAACCCGACCGCCACCGACCGCCGCTGCCGCCCGCCCACCGCCGCGCACAGCAGCGCCGCGCCGACCCCGGCCGGCCGGGCGTCGCCCAGCGGCGGACCGCTCAACCGCAGCTTCGCGCTGGTGACGGCGACCAGCCGGCCGACGGCGGCCAGCACGTCCGGACCCGGCCGCGCCAGTTCCGCGGGCGCGCCCAGGTCGCCGCGCGGCGGCTGGCCGGCCCGGTCACTCGTCGTCCACTCCAACACCCGCAGGGAGGTATCTGTCGCGCTCATGTCTGATCCACTGGGTGCAAGCCCTCATGTCGTTGTCCTGGCGGCCGTAGAAGCGCAGCACCCGTCTGTGCTTGGTCACGTTGAGCAGCCCGGCCACCTGCCACGGCCTGCGGAACGTCGCGAAGTGCAGGTCGAGGTCCACATCGGACAGTCCCAGGCCGGTGCCCGCCTCGAACAGGTGCGTGTGGTACCAGCCGACCAGCTCCTCGCCCTGACCGCGCTCGGCGCGCAGCTGGTTGACGGCGGCGAACGAGTCCGCGGTGAACGTGAAGTGCCCCTTGCCCGCGCCCGAGCTCTGCGCGGGCGTCACGGCCGTGATCTCCACCAGGTAGCGGGTCTCGCCGCCGGCGATCGCGCGGACCGTGCCGAGGAAGAAGCCGCCCTCCTCGATCCGCTGCGACAGCGGCAGGTCGCTGAGCAGCAACGCGTGTGTGCCGGGCGTCATCAGCACGTTGATGGGGGTGAGGTACTCCTCGGGCATGCCGTGGTCGGCGGGCCGCACCTCCGCGACCGCCGGCTCCTCGACCTTGTTGATGGTGAACAGCGGCTGGCTGGTGGGGCGGTGCAGGTTCACGTCCACCGCGCCCTCGATCGACGGGGCCTTGCGGTAGCTGCGCTCGCCGTCCAGCACGGGGTGGCTGATCCGGAACGACCAGTGCCGCTCGTCGGCGTCCAGGCGGTCCACCAGCCGCCGCAGCACGGGCCCGAGCAGCGCGCCCACCCCGAACTTGCGCCGGTACACCATCTGCTTGCCGCGCACGGCCAGCACGTCCAACTCGCCGAAGTCGGGCAGCAGGTTCACCAGCCCGTCCTCGGCCGCCTGCTCCTCGCCGACCTGGTGGAACACCAGCACGAACGTGACGTCCTCGTCCGACTCGTCCAGCGCCTCGCGCAGCAGCGGCTCCAGCGACAGGCGGCCGAAGTAGCGCGGCCGGGGCCGGTCGCCCTTGAACAGCATCACCTCGGCGATGGTCATCCCTCGACGCCCCACGCCCGCACGGTCAACGGCATCGGCGCCCGCTCGTGGTCCGCGGTCTCCCGGGCCAGCTCGTGCACCCGCCGCCCGCCGATGGCCTCGATGGCGTCCTGCCCCGCCGCGGACCGGGCCCACCGGGCGGCCTGGCGGTCGAAGTAGCCCTCGCCCTCCTCGTCGGGGTCGAGCACCTCGTAGTTGCGGTAGCCCGCGATGTCCACGAGCATCCCGCACAGCTCGGCGAAGTCCAGGTCCGGCCGGTAGGCGTCCATCAGCGCGCCCAGGCACACCGCGCCCTTGGGCAGCGGGCCGGGCAGCCGGGCGATGTTGGGGTGGAACACCGGCGACTGCCACAGCACCAGCGGCGCCTCCCGCGGGAACTCGCGGTCCAGCGCGATCAGCACCTCGTGCTGCCCGACCTCGACCGGCTCGGGCCGGTAGGGGTCGGCGTCCTCGGGCAGCGCGAACCCGGTGGTGGTGATCCGGATGGTGAACTGGGTGGGCAGTTGGCGGCTGTTGGTCTTGACGATGTCGAACTCGTCGTGCCGCCGCGCGTAGGCCTCGATCTGGGCGCTGGCCCGCTCGACCCACTGCTGCCACCGCTGGGTCGAGCCGGCCGTGGCCTGCGCGGCCACCTGCATGGCGTCGCCGTCGCGGACCCCGGCCTCGTGCAGCGTCTGGTTCGGGTCGAGCCTGCGGGTCTGGCCGTCCGCGCCGACGACGTCCACGACCGTGCGCGGGAACTCGCCGCGCCGGTTGCGCACGGCCTCGTCGTCGTACTGGCTGAGCACGGCGAACGGGATGTCGGACACCAGCGTGGAGGCGGGCACCGCGCGCAGCTCGTAGGGCTGGCCGTCCGGTCCCTGCACGACCAGGCTCGCGATCAGGTAGGGCCGGAACGGGTGCCGCTCGTAGTTCACCGTGGCGTTGGACCCGCGCTGGGACAGCTCCTGCTGCACGGCCGCCACCATCTGGTCGGCCCGCTGGCCGGGGTCGGGGATGCGCACCGCGGACACGTGCGGCGTCGTGTAGAGCAGTTCGGCCTCGGGCCCGGCGACCGCGCGCACCGCGTCCACGAACGCCGAGTGCTGGTCGGAGGTGATGGCGTAGAGCACGAAGCACGGCCCGCTGTCCTCCAGGCGCGGCCCGGCCTCGGTGGCGGTGGCCGACCCCGCGGTGGTCGGCGTGTCCTGCGGGGTCTCCGCGGCGCCACCGGTCAGCTCGGCCAGCCACTTGGCGAGCAGGTCGTTGTCGGGGTACCAGCTCAGCGCGGTGCGCACGACGGCCTCCGGGCCGTTGGCCATGATGCCGCGCTCCAGCTCGCCGACCACGTTGAGCCAGAACGCCCGCGCGTTGGAGGTGAACGGCGGTATCCGGCTGGCCGGGTAGCCCGCCTCGCGCAGGAACTCCCGGGCGGGTTCCTCGGTGTCGAAGATCGCCGCGAGGTCGCGGGCCAGCTCTTGTCTCATGGTGCTCCTTCGCCGGTGGGGGCCAGCTCCAGGTAGCGGAGCCGACCGGCGGAACCGGGGGTGACGACGGGCAGCAGCTCGCGGGGCGCGACGCCCAGGTCGGCCAGGCGCGCGCCCGGCGGCGCGTCGCGCAGGTGCACGCTGGTGCGGCCGTCGACCGGGAACGGGGTCCAGGTCAGGGCGACCTCGTCGGCGTCCACGGCGGCGAGCACGTCCCCGGCGGTGCCGAAGTGGTTGTGCGCCAACGGGACGACCCCGGTCACGGTCTCGTGGAACGGGCACGCCGGGTCCCGGTCGAGGCGGACCGGGTGCGCCGCGCCGCGCACGGGGTCCACGCGCACGACGGTCGTGCCGGAGCGGAGGCCGAACAGCAGTCGCAGGGCGGTGGTCGTCATCCACGCCGCGACCAGGGCGGAGATCGGTGCGGACGCGCCCCGGTGCCGGGGCCGCGCCAGGTCCGCGCAGCTCCACGGGTCGTCGGTGGCGGCCCGGTCGGCGGCCCCGAGCCCGCAGCCGAAGCACGCGTCGCCGGCGGCGTGGTAGCGCACCTCGCCGCCCCACGGCGACGTGCCGCCGTCCAGCAGCGGCACCCCGACCAGGTTGCACCGGGTGGTCAGCCGCAGCCGGGCGGCCAGGCTGTCCAGGCAGCTCACCACCAGCGCCGCCGACCGCAGCTCGCCCAGGCCGGCCGCGGCGGCCAGTTCGGCGTGCCGGGGATCGACGACGGTGTCCGGCGCGATGACCTCCAGCGCCTCGGCGGCGGCCTCGACCTTGGGCCGCCCCACGTCGGCGGCGCGGAACAGCGCGCCCCGGCTCAGGTTCGACTCGCTGACCACGTCCGGGTCGCACAGCACCAGCCGGCCCACCCCCGCCTGCCCGAGCAGCCGCGCGACCTCGGTGCCCAGCGCGCCGACGCCGACCACGACGACCTCCGCGCGCACCAGGGCCGCCTGGTCCCACCCCGGGACCAGCGCGTGCCGGGCGTAGCGGTCGGCCACCGCGTCACCTCTTCCGGTAGCTCATCGGGCAGTGCGCCAGCTTCTTGTTGAGCAGCCAGCGGTCCCGGCAGTCCAGGCCGCGCGCGGGGTCGTGGTGGACGGGCAGCTTGCACTTGGGCGCGGTCTCGTCGCACGGGCACAGCACGACCGCCTCGAACGGCCGCAGGCTGTGCCCGCACCCCGCGCAGCGCACCCGCTTGGGCAGGTTCGCGACCATCCACGAGCCCGGGTTGAGCCGCTGGGCGACCTGGTTGAGCGCGTCGAGCCGGTCGATGGCGGCGTAGAACTCGGTGGCCAGCGCGGGGTCGTCCCGCTGCCCGGCGGTCGCGTCGCCGTGGCACGGCAGTTCCTCGCTCGCGTGCACGACCCGGGCCGCGCCGTCGGCGGTGGCGTGCTGGACGTGGACGCGGTCGTTGACCCGGAAGGTGTGCCGGCACACCGGGCACACCTGCTGCCCGCCCGCGACCCAGAACGAGTTCGCGGTGGTGACCGCCGGCCCGTCGACACCGGAGTTGGTGCGGTCCACGCCCCGGCGCAGCCCTTCGGTGAAACCGTCCTCGGCGGCCGGCTGCCCGGTCGAGCGCTCGCCCTCGGGCTGCGAGGTCTCCGGCTGCTCGGTGTCGGGGTGCGAGGTCTCCGGCTGCCCAGTCTCGGGCTGCGAGGCCTCGGGGTGCCGGGTCATGCGGTGCCCTCCTGGTAGCGCATGCCGGACACCGGGCAGCCGCGCAGCCCCATCTCGGCCAGTCCGGCGTCGTAGGCGCGGCGCAGCGTGCCGCCGTGGCCCAGCGCGGTGTAGAAGCCGCGGGTGAACGCGGTCGCGCACGCGTCGCCCAGCGGGATCGTGGAGCCGACCACCGCTTCCGCCCGCGACCGCAGCGCGTGGGCGTAGGCGGCGGTGTAGCAGGAGTTGAGCAGGACGCAGCGCAGCTCGTCCAGGACGGCGAAGGTCCGCGCGAGGTCTTCCACCGCGACCGGGGCGGCCCGGCCGGCGTCGTCCTCGAACAGCAGGCTGCCGTCGGGCGTGCCGTGCCCGGCGAAGTGGACCAGGTCGGGTTGGGCGGCCAACAACGCGGGCACGATGTCGCCGACCCGGGTCGCCGGGTTCACCACTACCGACAAATTCCGCAATTGTGCGGACGCCTCCAGAATGGTGCGGTGCTCGACTTCCAACCGAACTCGCGCCGCATTAGTGGGAGACGCCAGGAGGCACAGCGCGCGGCCCGGTCCGGAACCGGCGAGCAGACGCCGCAGTTCCGCATTTCCGGGATACCACTCGGCCGCCGCGAGCAGGAGCTTTTCCAAGTCGAGTGGAAATCCGCCGTGATCGATCCGGCGGCACACCTCCCGCCAGAACTGCTCGGGCGGCAGAGAGTCCGGCGGCGGCACGCCCGCCGCCGGCACACCGGCGTCCTCCAGCAGTGCCAGCACCGACGACCGGTCCCCGAACAACGTCCCGAGCAGGGGAAAGGCACCATCGCGGCGCAGTTGCTGGAACGTCACCCGACCCACGCGCTCTCCACGGTTTCGGTATTGGCGGATGGACGTCCCCAGTGTCGCGCATTCGGCGGGCGTTGTTACCGACTTCCGGAAACTTCCGGTGCCCAATAGGCCGTTCGGTGTCATTGCGACGACTTCGCTCGCAGGCGGCTCCGGCGATGTCTACCGTGCGGGACATCCGGGTTCGACTCGACCGACTCCCTGGGACGTGCATGACCGAACAGCTCCAGCTCATCCTCGCGGGCGACTTCGGGCGCGGATTGCAGACCTACGACATCGAGTTCGACGGGCGGCGGCGACTGGACCCGCCCCTGCTGTCGCGCTTCGGCCGCAACCGGGTCAACGAGCCCGTCGCGCTGCGCTCGGCCGGCCCCGACCCCGCGTCCGTGGCGCTGCTGCGGCGCGAGGTGGACGCCCTGACCCGGCTGCGCGGCCGGCTCACCGAACGCCGCTACCCGACCCAGCTGACCCGGCTGATCGGGCACAACCCCGACCACGAGCCGCCGTACCTGCTGCGCACCAACCGGGGCGAGCCGCTGGCCCGGCTGGACCTGCCGCTGCCCGCCCACGTCCTCGGACCCGTGGTGGACGACCTGGTCCGCATCCTGCGCTACCTCGCGGTCAGCGGCCTGGTGCACCGGCGGATCGGCCTGTCCACGCTCAACTGGGACGGCGAGGGCCTCCAACTGGTCGACTTCGAGCACGCCGTGCTGTCCGGCCTACCCGCGCCGGCGTGCCCGTGCTGCCCGGACCGGCCGCCGGCGGAGGGCGCGGCCCGCCGCCAGGACGACGTGCTCGACGCGGGACTGGTGCTGTACCGGCTGTTCACCAACGAGGACGTGACCGACCCGGCCGAGGCGCGCCGCCGGCTGGACCTGCAGGACGTCGTGGTGCGCGACCTGCTCGACGGCGTGTTCGACCCCGACCGCACCCGCCGCCCGGACCCGCTGGCGCTGCTGCGCCGCCGCAAGCTGCCCGACCCGTTGTCCGGCACCGGCCGCCCGGTGGCCACCCTCGCCGACCGCGAGACCGGTGGCGTGGAGGCGTTCGAACGGTTGCGCGCCGAGCAGCGCGCGTTCGCGGCCTGGTACCAGAACAACGCGCAAGTGCTGCTGAAGGAGCCGGTGCCGCCCAGCCGCGTGACGGCGATCGTGTGGACGTCGGTCGTCGCGCTCGTGGTGCTGGCCGTGGTGCTGTGGGGGGCGTTCTCGTGAGCCGGTCGCCGAACTCGTTGCAGTGCCCGATCTGCCTGCACACCGTGCTGTGGTCGGCCGCGCCCGTGGTCGTCCTCGACGCGCAGGGCGAGGAGACGCCGCTCGTCGCGCTGCCGGCGGAGAACCAGGAGGTGCTGTTCAACCGGCTGGCCACCGCCTACCGGGTGTGCACCGGCGGCGGCACCCGGCACTACCTGCCCTACGACTACGGCGACTACGACGAGCGCGTGGTGGTCGGCGTGATCGGGCAGGGCGCGGCGGGCAAGAGCCACCTGCTGGCCGCGATGGTCGGGCAGCTGATGCGCCGGGCCGCGCCGCTGCGCGACATCGGGTTGCTGGTCGAACCGCTCGACCTGCGCATCCACCAGCGGTACATGAGCACGGTCGTCGAGCCGTTCCTGGGACGGCGGCAGCGGTTGCGCGCCACGCCGGCCCAGGCGATCGAGTTCGCCGACGCGTTGAAGGTGACCAACCTGCGCACCGGGCGGCGGTTCGCGCTGACGTTCTTCGACGTGGCGGGCGAGGTGCTGGAGCGGGTGGACCCGTCGGTGGCGTTCATCGGCGCGGTCAACGCCCTGGTGTTCGTGATCGACCCGGAGACCGTGCCGAACCTGCTGCGCGGCCGGCCGGAGACCACCGGCGACGCCGCGTTCGACGTCACGCTCGGGCGGATCTCGGCCATCCGCAACCGGCGCCGGCTGCCGTACCTGCCGATCCCGTCGGTGTCCGTGGTGGCCAAGGCCGACCTGCTGCGGTTCCGCTCGGCCAAGGTGGACCACTGGCTGTCGCGGGACGCCGAGGCGGAGGAGTTCGACTTGAGCACGGTCGAGGACGAGAGCCGGGACGTGTACGCCTACCTGTTCGCGCGCGGCGCGCACCGCTGGCTGGCCCCGGCGGAGCGGTGCGCGTGGTCGACGCTGCACTTCGCGTCCGCCGCCGGGACCAGTCCCGAGGGGTCGGAGTTCCCGGCGGTGGCGTTCCGGCAGCGCCGGGTGCTCAAGCCGCTGCTGTCGCTGCTGGCGATGAAGGGCGTGCTGACGCCGGCGCCGGTCGGGGGGTGGGTGTGAACGCCGACCTCTCGCGCGTGGACCAGGTCGTCTACCGGTGGTCCGCGCGGTCCCTGCTCGGGCGGCGCGGCGTGGGGCCGGTGGCGTCGTCGTCGCCGCCGGACGCGCTCGACCAGTGGGACCAGCGGCTGCACGAGCTGGTGTGGGCCGCGCCCGGCCCGCCGGGGCTGGTGTTCCTGGACTTCGACGGCGTGAAGGTGCTGATCCACAAGAAGGACGTGCCCGACGCGAACGGCCGTGAGGGTTCGGCGCTGGCGCACGTGCTGATCGGTCGGTCGCTCAACGCGTGGCACGCGCTCGGGCTGTCCACTTGGGACGGTTGGAGCGGCGAGGGCGACGAGGTGCCCGAGGAGTTGCCCGCCCTGCACGCGGGGTGGCTGCACGCCGCCGCCGAGCAGGGCCTGTGGGCGTTGCGCGGGTCGGTGCGGGACCTGCCGCCGGCGCTGGTCGCGGACTTCGTCGCGACCCTGCTCGCCGACCCGGGCGCGGCGCTGACCGTCGTGGACCCGCCCGCGTCGCCGGCCGAGCTGCTGTGCGCCTGGCTGGACATCACCGGCGAGCCGCTGACCTTCGCCACCGCCGAGCCCGGGGACACCGGCCGGCACCTGCCGCGCGTCGTGTTCCTCACCGCCGCGTCCGGCTTCTCCACCCACGCCACCACGCGCACCCGCGTCCGGCTGGGCGGCCCGCGCGAGGCGAACCCGTTGCGGCACTTCACCTTCGCGTTGGCCGGCCGGTACGCGCGCCGGGGCTACGAGGGGATGACCGCGCTGCTGCCGGCGCAGCCGCTGGCCACCGCCGCGGACGTCGAGGCGTGGGCGCGGCGGGTGCAGTTCAAGCCGGGTGTGCTGGCCGACGTGATGGACCTGCTCAGCCGGTCCACCAAGGGCGAGCTGACGCCGGTGGAGGAGGACGTGCTGCGGTCGGGCGTGGTGGACGAGCACATCGTGGAGCAGATCCGGCAGACGCCCGACGGGGAGCTGGCGAACACCCTGGTGGACGTGCAGGCCAACGGCAGCGCCACCGCGCGGGCGTCCGAGCACCGGATGCTGGGGGAGTTGGTGCGGCGGATGGCGACCCGGCCGTTGTCCGAGCGGGCGCGGCAGCTGGTGCCGTTCCTGCGGTTCGACAGCACGACGCTGGTCGACGAGCTGGCCCGGACCAAGCCCGTCGCGCACGGCGTGGACTCGTGGCGGGAGCTGGTGGCGTTCGTCGGGTTGCTGACGACGTTCTCGCTGACCGACGAGCGGTGCCTGGGGCTGGTCGCCCGCGCGACGTCCCGGTTGCAGACCGCGACCCTGCTGCGGTGGCTGCACGAGGACGGCGGGCGCGAGCCGGCGACGTGCGAGCTGGTGCTGCGCAGCCTGCCCGGCCGCAAGGGCTCCGGCGAGCAGCGCAAGCACGCGCGGGAGGCGTTCCTGCTGGGCAACGCGCTGGCGAACGTGGTGGACGTGCTGCGCCCGCAGAGCGCGAGCGCCGCCGTGCCGCTGTACGACGTGCTGGTCGGGGTGGTGTTCGGCCCGGACCTCGGCAGCACCCGGATCATCGGCGACGTCCTGGAGCTGCTCCCGCCGGACGCGCCGCCGGCGCTGCTGCACGTCCTCTACACCAGGGCCGACAACGCCCGCGTCCGCCGCCTGGTCGCGGACGCCGCGGCACGGCGCTACTTCGAAGGAAACGGATTGGCGGACCGATGACTCTCGACGCCCTGGCGGACCGCTTCGACGGCTGGGCCCGCCGTCCCGGTGCCGCCGCGGACGTGTTGCGCGGCATCGGCGAGGACCTGCGGGCGGGCGGTCACTCCCTGGTCGGCAGCCCGTTGGTGGTGGCGTACCCGCCCGAGGTGCTGCTGCCCGACCAGGGCAGGCCGCGGTGGGTGGGGTGGCTGGAGGTCGTGCGGGACCTGCTGGTGTTCGTGCCGGTCGGGTTCACGTGGTGGCGCTTGAGCGGGGCGCTGGAGGCGCACGAGCGGGCGAACAGCACCGAGTCGTTCCTGTTGGGCTGGCAGCGCGGGTTCGGCGGCCAGGTCCCGACGTTGGGCGGGACGGCGGCGTTCGTGGCGTTCATCGTCTTGGTGATCATCGCCCTGACCCTGGCCGCGCACGTGCTGGACAACCGCCACACGGCATCCCGTTCGGAAGACCGCGCGGCGCTGGGCCGAGACCTGGCCATGGCGACGGTTCAAGTGGGCAGGGTGGAGGTCGAGGGCGAGGTCCAGCTGACCAAACGCCAGATCCGCGACTTC
Source organism: Saccharothrix sp. NPDC042600 (assembly GCF_040647305.1). Lineage (NCBI taxonomy): Bacteria > Bacillati > Actinomycetota > Actinomycetes > Pseudonocardiales > Pseudonocardiaceae > Saccharothrix > Saccharothrix sp. NPDC042600. The sequence goes on from NZ_JBEZBW010000023.1 coordinate 25,625, forward strand.
GCCGCCCGCATCGGCGCGTCGAACTCGGCCCTGGTCAGTGCCCTCAAGGATACGGGCCGCACGATCGCCGGCGCGGTGGACGCCGGTCCGGGCAGCGACCTGCACAGCGCCCTGGGCGAGTGGACGACGGCGGCCCGAGCGCTGCGGGACATGGGAAGCGCGCTGCAAGCCCCGGCCGAAACCCTGGCCGCCTTGATCGCCCTGCACGAGACGGTCGTCGCCGACGGCAGGACCCTCCAGGGTTCGCTCACCTCCCTGATCGGCCAGCTCGACCAGGCGACGCAACGCGCGGAGGCCGACGCCCAGAGCCACCGCGAGGTGGCCGGCGAGGTGGCCCGGTCGGCGGAGCGGTTGGGCGAGTCGCTGGACGTGTTCCGCGAGCGGACCGAGAGCCTGAGCGAACTGGTGGCCCAACTCCGCTACGCCCTGGACCGCCTGGACCACCGCTACGACGGCTGGGACGAGACCCACCTGGACAACGCCGCGCCCCTGACCAACGGTGACCATTGATGGACCGCCGGCGGAGGCTGCACGTGGTGCTGTTGGCGGGGTGGCTGTTCGCGGACCTGTTCCTGGTCCTGTTCCTGGTGGGCCTGGAATCCACCCCGGGCGCGGCGACTGCCTCAAGCTCACCCACCACGACCACCACGACGACAACAACGACCACCACGACCACCACCACGACCACGACGGTGGCGGAGCGGGTGCTGGACCGGACCCCGGTGAAGTTCGAGGTGGAGGCAGACTTAAACCGCCTGGGCGCGGAAGGCCCAGGCGGCCCGGTGGCGGCGGGCGTGCTGGACGCGGTCAGCCGGGAGGTGGCGGCGCGGGGCCCGGGCCGGGCGGTGGGCTTCGTGCTGATCTTCGCCGCCGGCCCGCAGGACGGCATCGCCCAGGCGCAGGACCGAGCGCGGACGGTGCTGGGCGTGCTGCAGTCCCGCCAACCGGCCTTCGCCGACGCCAGCGGCGAGGGCTACTGGCGAGGCGGCGCGAACATCCTGGAATTCGACGTCTTCTTCTACCGCTGACGAACCCAAGCCCCATCCCGCCGTCACGCGTCACGATCGGACCGGGTCGCCGCCCAGCCACCAGCAGCCCGCCGCTGCGAGACCGCCGCGCCTGCCGCCGCCCGGCTGCCCGCCGCTGCCCGCCGCCGCCAGGCGCGTGATGTCAGCCGCCCGGTCCGTCCGTCTAGCCGTGGCCGTGGCCGTGGGCGTGGCCGTGGGCGTGGGCGTGGGGTAGGTGGCGCTTGGTGCGGGTGCGGGGTCGGGTTCGGGTGCCTGGCCTGGTGGAGCCGTGGGGGTGGCCCGGGGGTGGTTGGAGGGGGAGGGGGCGGCGGAGGACTCGGTGGGCCAGGGCTGCTCGGCGGTGGGGTGGGGCGGCGAGGATCGTGGCGGCGAAGGCTGTCGCGATCAGGGTCAGGGTGCCGGCCAGCACGAGGGTTTGCGACGCGCCCAGGCGTTCGCACAGCCAGCCGAGCAGGGGCGCGCCCGCCGCGCCGGCCGCCGCGCCCACCGCGTGGTTCACCGCGAGGAGCCGGCCGCGCATGCCGTCCGCCGTGTCCAGTTGGAGGCGGGTGCTCATGGTCGTGTCGATGATCACCGCGCCGGCCGCGATCGGCAGCAGTACCAGCGCGAAGCCCCACGTGCCGGGCATCACGCCGCCGATCGCCTGGAAGGTGCTGGTCACCCCCGCTGCGAGCAGCAGGAGTCGGAGGGTGAGCGTGCGGCAGGCCGAGGCCGCCAGGCCGCCCAGCACGGTGCCGATGGCGAAGACCGTCGAGAGCAGGCCGTAGTGGGTGGCGCTGTCGCTCATGGCGGCCATCGTCACCTGGTAGTTGCGGCCCAGGCTGGACAGCACGAACCCGAGCGCGAACAGCAGCACCAGCCGCCCGGACGCGCTGATGTAGCGCAGCCCCGCCCGCACGCCGGCCTGCTCGCGCGGGCTGGTGGCGAGCGGGTGCAGCTCGCGCGTGCGCATGGCCAGGACCGCGACCACGACGGCCAGGAAGCTGACCGCGTTGATCACGAACAGCGCGGGCGTGCCCAGCGCGGCGGCCAGGACGGCCGCGCTGCTCATCCCGAGGATCCGCCCGGTGGAGCTGAGCACGGACCCGAGCGCGAGGGCGTTGCCGAGGTCTTCCCGCGACACCACCTGCCCGCCGAACCTGCCCAGCGCCGGCCCGTCGAACACGGCCACCAGCCCGGCCGCGGCGGTGAGCGCGAACAGCACCGGGATCGGCGCGTCCTGCCACACCGCGAGCGCGAGCACGGCGGCGATGACGGCGTGCAGCGACTGGCAGGTGAGGATGATGTTCCGCACCGGCAGCCGGTCCGCCAAGGACCCGGCCCACGGCCCGAGCAAGACGGACGGCAGGGTGCCGGCGAGCACCGACAGGCCGACCGTCGCGGCGGAGCCGGTGCGCTCCATGACAACCCAGTTGAGGCCGATCAACTGCATCCACGTGCCGGTGACCGAGACGAGATCGGCCACCGCCCACAAGCGGTAGTTTCGGCCGCGCAACGCGCGGAACATCGGGGCTCCCTGAAACACGATCCTCGGGGCCTCGACGTGCCCTGCGAACGGCGTACACACTAAGCGCCGGTTCTGGGCTTCAAACCCTGTTGATCAGTGTTTTCCTTCACGTAACGCACGCCCGGTGCGCCATCCCACACGCTGCCCGCCGTCGGTGCCGACCGTCCTCCGGGGACGTTTCCACCGGGCGACCCAGGGCACCCCTCGGCCGGAGGTGGGTGCGATGAGCGAACCGGTGAGCGAGGACCCGGAGCAGTTCGCCGAGGAGGCGGGAGTGGACCCGACGCCCCAGGAGGTCGATCACTACCTCGAACTGGCGGAGGAGGTCCCGCCCTGGTCCGACCCCGAGCCGGACGCCGAGCCGGACTCCGCGCCCGAGCCGGCGGCGGAGGCGATCCCTGAGGCGGACGCGAGCCCGGAGGTTGAGTCGGGGTCGGAACCGAGCTGACCCTGCGGGCGCTGACCCTGCGGCGGTGGGTTGGCGGCCGGTGGGTTCGGTGGCTGGTGGGTTCGGTGGTCGGCGGTTGGCTGGCGGTTGGCTGGCGGTTGATCGGCGGTGCGTTGGCGGCTGGCGGCTGGCGGTTGGCTGTTGGGGGAGGGCTCCTTTCGGGGTGCGGGCGCGGTGGGCGCGGGCCCGGGTGGGCGGCGGCGCGGGGGTTAGTAGGAGCCGGTGGTCAGGTCTGTCAGGGCTGTGGGGTGGTGTGGGGTCCAGCCGAGGGTGGTTCGGGTTTGGGTTGAGGTCACCGCCTGGTCCAGGGCCAGGGCTTGGGCGAAGGGCTCGCCGACCGTGTCGGCGGCTGTCGGCCAGGGTTGCGCGTTGCCGGGGCCGCCCGCGGCCTGGTCTGCTGCCGCCGCCAAGGCCACTGTGGACACCGCCTCCTCCGTGACGCCGTGCAGCACGGAGCCGGGCTTGGCGGACTCGACGGCCAACGCGAACAACTCCGCCAAGTCGTCCACGTGGACCATCGGCCACCGTGTGCCCACCCCGCCGACGTACCGGCCGGCACTGGCCTCCCGCGCCCACCCCACGAGCATCGACGGGATGCCGCCGCCCCTGCCGTGCACGATCCCGGGGCGCAGGACCACACCGCCGGCCGCCAGCACCTGCTGCTCCAGTCGCGGGCGGTAGGCCACGATCGGGAGCGGGTTCGTCGGCGCTGTCTCGTCCAGCGCTGTCTCGTCCGGTGCTGCCTTGCCCAGTGCTGCCTTGCCCAGTGCTGCCTTGCCCAGTGCTGCCGAGCCCGACGCCCCCAGGACCCACACGCCGCTGGTGTAGACGAGGCGCGCCCCGCTCTCCAGGAGCGCTGTGATGGCTGCTGTGTCGGCCTGTTCGTCGCCCAAGGGCGGGGCGGCGTGGACGACCACGTCCACATCCGCTGCCGCCGCGCACAGGGACGCCGGGTCGGCGAGGTCGCCCGAGCGGAGCCCGTACCCGCCGGGCCTGCCCGGCCTGCCCGGCCTGCCCGGCTTGCCCGGGCGGCTCAGGGCCAGGACCTCGTGGCCGCGTGCCTCCAGGGCCTCCGCCACGGCCGAACCGATGTAGCCGGTCGCTCCGATCACCATGGTCTTCACTGTCGTCCCCCTGTCCGGTAAGCTTCTCAACGTCGAGATAATTGATATCAAGGGAAGTGTCTCGGTGTCAAGAGTCTCAACGTTGAGAGTTTCGGATTCATCCGGAGGGGTGCCTTGGGGACCGAGCGGGACGCGGTTGACGAGTTGACCGCCCAGTGGGCGCGCGAACGGCCCGACGTCGACGTGTCGCCGATGGGCGTGGTCGGTCGGGTGTCGCGGCTGTCGCGGGTGTTCGAGCGCAGGCTGAAGGACTACTTCGCCACCCACGGCCTCGAACCGTGGGAGTTCGACGTCCTGGCCAGCCTGCGCCGCGCGGGCGCGCCCTACGAGCTGACGGCGGGCGCGCTGCTCAAGTCGGCGATGGTGACCTCCGGCGCGATCACCAACCGCATCGACCGGCTGGAGGCCAAGGGGCTGGTCCGGCGCGGCCAGTCGCCCGACGACCGGCGTTCCGTGCGGGTCCGGCTGACCGAGGAGGGGCTCAAGGTGGTGGACGACGTGCTGGTCGGCCACATCGCCAACGAGGAGACCCTCCTGGCTCCCCTGTCACCGGTGGAACGGGACCTGCTGGTCAACCTGCTGCGCATGCTCCTGGTGGAGCACGGCGACACGTCTCTCGGCTAGTCCCCGGCGGGGTCGAGGGCCTCCGGGTGCACGGTCGCGCTCAACAGGCGGCCGTGCGCCCCGAAGGTGAAGTGGGTCGGGGTCTCGCCGGACTCGTCCAGCCCGAACAACGCCCCGTGCGACCGCAGCCGCGTGACGTCCCGGTGGTCCGCCACGGTCACCGCCGCGCACGGGATCACCTTCTCCCGCCACGTGAACACGTAGATCCCCGGCCGCAACCGGTACGTCGTGTTCTCGTCGGTGTCCGCCAACCCCCGCTCCGGGCCGGCGAGGCACTGCCACGTGTACCAGTGCGGGCTGAGGTAGACGTGCTCGTAGGCGTGTTCCGTGCTGTAGATCCACATCGCCCGCCGACCGATCAGCGCACGGCTCGGCTCCGGGGGAGCGCCGGTCGCGCCGGGCAGGTCCACGGGCGTGAAGCGCTGGGTGACGCGCGGCGTCCCGGTGTCGTTGATCGTGGTCGTCACCACCAGGGCGCGGTTGCTCCGCAGGTCGAGGAACAGCGAGACCGCCTCGCGGCCTCCCGGGTGGAACTGGCTGTAGTACAGCTCGTCGTCCACCAGGAACGTCTCGCACGGGTGCGTCCCGTCCCACTCGACGTCCGTGCCGGTGAAGCGGACCCGGCGGCCGTCCAGGTCGAACGCGCGCCCGTCCAGGTCGGTGACCGTCGGGGCTTTGTTCTGGTCGAAGCCGGGGGCCAGGCCGTCCAGCGGCAGCCAGGTGGAGGTGTCCGACAGCGTCGTCATCGCGGTCCTTTCCCGGGGGTCGCGGCCAGTCTGGTGCGGCCGGGACCCCCGGCGGAACGCCGCGGGCGAACCCCGTGCAACGGCGGACAAGCGCAGTGCGCCGGCGGGCAAACCGTCACCGGGCGCGGACACCGCTCGCCGCCAGCTCGACCGTGCGGGCGATGCGGCGTTCCCGCGTCTCGGGCCGTTTCGCGCCCACCACCCACGCCACGATCAACCGTTTCGAGGACGGCGGGAAGGCGGTGAAGTGCTCGTGGGCCGCCGGGGACGCCTCCAGGGCCGTGCGGAGGTCGTCGGGCACGGTGTCCGGGTCGGGCACCGGGTTCCACGTGCCCGCCGCCTTCGCGAAGTCGATCGCGGCCTGCCCGACGGGCGTCATCAGGCCTTCCGCCACCATCCGCTCCGCCCGCTCCCGGTTCACCGCGCTCCACGTGCTGCGCGGCGTGCGCGGGGTGAAGCGCAGCCGTGACGAGCGTTCGTCGTTCTTCTGGTGGTGGCCGTCGATCCAGCCGAAGCACAGCGCCTGCTCCACCGCCTCGGCGTAGCGCACGCTCGGCGTCGCGCTGCCCTTGTGGTGCAGCACCAACCAGATCTCCCGGGCGGACGCGGAGTGCTCGGCCAACCACGCCCGCCACTCCGCGACCGTCGCCGCGCTGAACGTCTCCACGGTCACGCCCCCAGCACGTTCAGGTAGTGCTGGTTGAACATGACACCGAGGACGTTCCCGAACGGGTCCACCACCGACGCCGTCACGAACCCCGGACCGCGCTCGATGGGCTCCCGGTACACAGTCGCGCCCAACGCGAGCAGCCGGTCGAACGCCGCGTGCACGTCGTCCACCGCCCAGTACGCGATCGCGCCGCCGGGGGCCTCCGGCGCCGGCCCGGCGAACCGGCGGTCCACGATGCCCAACTCGTGCTGGTAGTCGCCGATCCGGAACTCGATGTAGGCCGGCACGCCGTCCACCTCGCGCAGGAAGTACGGCTGGATGCCCAGCACCCCGGCGTACCAGTCGCTCGCGGCGCGGACGTCGTCGGCGAAGAAGCTGATGGTGGTGAGTCCTCGCAACATCGGGGATGTCTCCTCTCAACGGGCTGTCGAGAACCATCCTCCGAGTCAAAGTGCTCACCAACTGAGCACTTTTCAGCGCAGGTTCGCACGGATCTCCGACGCGCTCCGCCGGTGCTCCTCCGCCTCCGCCGTCCGCCCCAATTCCGTCAGCGCCTCGGCCATCGCGGCCTGCACGCGAGCCTGTTCGGCCTGGTAGCCGGTCTGCCGGCACAGCTCCAGCGCGTCCTCGTACCGGGGCAGCGCGGCCTCCGCGCCGTCCAACCGGTGCGTGGTGGCGGCGGCGTCGAACAGGATGCCCATCCGCAAAGTGCGCACGACACCCGCGGAGAACTTCAGCGCCTGCTCGAAGTACTCGTACGCCGCCGCCTTGTCGCCCAGGTGCCCGCACAGGACGCCCAACGCGCCCAACGCGACCGCGCCCAACCCCGGATCTTCGAGGTCACGCGCGATGTCCACCGCCTCTTCCAGCCGCACCCGAGCCGAGTCGTAGCGGCCGGAGATGATGTCCTGGTCGCCGCAGTTGATCTGCGCCACGGCCACGCTGTGCCGGAACCCGCCCCGCCGCGCCGCCGCCAGCGCGCGGGCGTGGAACTCCGCGGCCTCGGTGTTGCGGCCGAGCACGCCCACGGTGATGCCCAACTGGGTGTTGACCAGGTTCTCCAGGGCGAGGTCGTCGCCCACCACCGCCCGCGCCCGCCGCAGGAACGGCAGCGCCTCCTCCGCCAACCCCAGCCGGGTCAGGCAGAACCCCCGGTTGGTCAGGGCGAACCCGTCACCGGTGCGTTCGGCGGCCACGGTGTGCAGCGCCAACGCGTCATGGACCTGCGCGGTCGTGTCGAGGTAGCGGGCCAGCGCCCGCGAGAGGTGCGCCGCGTGCCGGGGCTGCCCGTGCGCGGCGACGGCGAGCAGGCACGCGCGTTCGTCGTTGACCCACCGCATCGCCTCGCGGTGCGTCGGGAACGCCGGATCGGGGCCCACCAGCGGCGGCACGGGCGGGCGGCGGTGCGGCTCGCCGGGGGTGAACATCGCCGCCGCCACCGACGCCACGTGGCAGTAGTGGTCGCACAGCCGCTCCAACGCCGCCGGGTCGTCGGCCAGTTCACGGGCGTGCAGTCGGACCAGGTCGTGCATCCGGTACCGGCCGGGGACGTGTTGCTGCACCAGGTGCGCGTCCTCCAGTTCGCGCAACGCCCGCCGCACGCGGGGGACCGGCAGGTCGGCCAGCGCGGCGGCCCCGGGCACCGCCACGTCCGGCCCCGGCACCAGCCCGAGCAGCCCGAACAACCGGACCGCGTCCGCGCCCAGGACCCGCAACGACGCCGCGAACACCGCGCGCAGGCTCGTCGGCAGGTCACCGGTGTCCAAGGCGTCCAGCCGGGCGGCGCGGACCTCGTCGGCCAACGCGGCCAGCGGCACGTGCGGCGCGGCCTTCGCGCGGGCGGCCAGCACGCCCAGCGCCAGCGGCAGGCCGCCGCCGTGCCGGGCGAGCACCTCGGCGGCCCCGGGCTCGGCGGCCACCCGGTCCGGGCCGAGGTGGCGGGCGAGCACGTCGGCGGACGCGGGCTCGTCCAGCACGTCCACCGGCACCGGCACCGCGCCGCGGGTCGCGACCAGGCCGGTCAGCCGGTGCCGGCTGGTCACCAGGACCGCGCACGAACTCCCGCCGGGCAGCAGCGGCGCGACCTGGCCGGTGTCGCGGGCGTTGTCCAGCACGACCAGCAGCCGCCGGTCCGCGGTCAGCTCCCGGTACAGGCCCGCCTGCGCGTCCGGGTCGGCGGGCACCTCGCGCGGCGGCACCCCGAGCGCGCCCAGGAACCCGCGCACCACCGCGTCCGGCGCGAGCGGTTCGGCGACCGGGTCGAAACCACGCAGGTCCACGTGGAGGCGGCCGTCGGGGAAGTCGTCGCGGTGGCCGTGCGCCCAGCGCAGCGCGAGCCACGTCTTGCCGACGCCGCCACCGCCGGTCAGCAGGGCGACCGGGGCGCGGTCGAGCAACACGTCCAGCGCCTTGAGCTCGCGCTCCCGACCGGTGAACGCCGCCGGCGCGGCGGGCAGCAGTTGCGGCACGCGCCGGTTCGGCTCGGCCGGGGACGGATCGGCGTCGAGCACCCGCTGGTGCAGTTCGCGCAGTTCAGGGCCCGGTTCGGTGCCGAGGTGGTCGATCAGCGCCCGTCGGGTGACCTGGTAGTGCCGCAACGCGTCGGCGGCGCGGCCCGCGCGGTGGAGGGCGAGCATGAGCTGCCCGGCGAGGCGTTCGTCCCACGGCCGTTCGGCGGCGCGGGCCGGGAGTTCGGCGAGCAGTTCGGCGTGCCGGCCGACGCGGAGGGCGAGGTCGATCCGGTGCGCCTGCGCGGCTTCCCGTTCGGCGGCCACGAGTTGGCGCTCGGCCTCGACCCACGGGGTGTCCAGGCCCGCGAAGGGGTCCGCGACGGACAGCGCCAGGGCCTCCTCGACCAGCTTCAACGCGTGCGCGGTGTCGTCCAGGCGGCGGGCGCGGGCGGTGAGGCCGCGGAAGCGGTGCAGGTCCACGTCGTCCGGGTCGGCGTCGAGCTGGTAGCCCCCGGCGCGCCGGCTGATGGTGGCGTCGGGTCCGAGGGCGCGGCGCAGGCGGGACACGTAGGTGCGCAGGACGCCGTCCGCGCGCAGGGGCGGCCGGTCGCCCCACACGCGGTCGATGAGCCGTTCGGCGGGCACGGGCCGGTTGAGGTCGACCAGCAACGCCGCGAGCACGCACCGCTGGCGGGCGTGCCCCGGGTCCAGCCGGACGCCGTCGGCCACCGCCTCGACCGCGCCGAAGACCCGGAACTCCACGCGTCCCCTTCTACCGGGTCGCGCCTCGCGGGTCCACCGCCGTCGGGCCGGGGTGACCCGTGGGGCGGGTGGTGGTCCGCCCCACGGGTCGTGCGCGTCAGTACACGTAGCACTCGACGGCGGAGTGCGGCGTGAAGCCCGCCGCCCGCACGTCCGTCGCCGCGAGCGAACCGGCGAACCGGCGATCGACCTCGGCGCGCTCCGCCGCGTTGGGCAGCTCGTTCTTGCAGGACACCGGGGCGCTGGAGCCCGACATCAGGTCGGCGCACAGGCCCGTGCGCCGGTCCGGCAGCCCGAGGATGTGGCCGATCTCGTGGGTCGAGATCCGCGGCCGGTGGTAGCCCTGCTGGACGGCCTGGCGGCCCATGTAGACGGTGCCGTTGCCCAGGGACGTCACGTAGGCGCGCGGCCAGCCGTTGTCGGCGTAGATCCGGATGTTCGTCGGCGTGCCCGCCGACTTCTTGACGAGCCGGACGTTGACCACGGAGGCGTTCCAGTTCGCCGCGGCCTTGTCCCAGTCCGCCACGAACTCCTGGGCCTGGCTGGTGTCGTAGTACAGGGTGCGCACCAGCGCCTGGGGCTGCGCGGCCTCCGCCGACGCGCTCGGAGCGGCGACCGCGACCAGCGGCAGCAACATCCCGAGCGCGACCACGGCGGCGCGTGCGACCTTTCGCACGAGCATGGTGATCTCCTTGTAGACAGGGAAAATCGGGAGCCGGTGACAGGGAGGCTCCCGCTACCCAAACAACCAGTCGTGACGCCCCGCCACCAGACCCGTACGTAGGGTTGTATGGACCTTTGTGGTCCGGCGTTGCGCCGTTCGGCGCAGTGGACGGCCTCGGGTGCGGCATTCGTCCCGACCGCACGATTCCGAGGCGGGGTCACAAGCCCCGCGTGCGGAACTTGTCCAGGACCCGGCGTTCGCGCTTGGTCGGCCTGCCCGCGCCCCGGTCGCGCCGGGCGACCGGCAGCTCCGGCGGCGGTGGGGGAGTGCGGTCGATGTAGCAGGCGGCGGCGTCCGTCGCGCCCACCCGCTTCTGGATCACCCGCACGACCTCGACGACCTTCACCGCGTCCCCGACCCGGGCGCGCACCTCGTCCCCGGGAACTACCGTCGAGGCCGGCTTGGCGGGCTTGTCGTTGATCCGCACGTGCCCGCCCCGGCACGCCGCCGCCGCGTCCGGTCGCGTCTTGGTCAGCCTGACCGCCCACAGCCAGCGGTCGATGCGGGTCGACTCCACGCCGTTCACCCTACGGTGACGACGGCCGCCGGGCCGCGTCCCGCGAGTCGGGGCACGTCGTCAGGGGCGGCCCCACACGTCGGTCGGCGGCGGCCCGGTCAGGCGGGCCACGTCCAGGGTGAACAGGGGTTTGGTGCGCTTGCGCAGCCGCGCCAGGATCGACCGCTGGCGTTGCGCCAGCTCGGTGATGATCGTCGTCGGCGCGGTGTCCGGGTCGGGGGTGTTGCGGTACCAGTTGCCCAGGACTTCCAGGCTGAAGTCGACCACGTGCGAGCCGCCGGTGCCCAGGACCAGGTCGCCTTCCGTGCGGAACTGGCCCGAGTGGAACGTCAGGTTCCGGGCCGTGTAGAGGGCGTCCAGGAAGGTCGCGATGCGTTGCTGGCTGTCCCGCAGCCACGCGCCGCACGCGGCGGGTTCGGCCAGTCGGTGGGCCCAGTCCGCGACCTGTTGAGCGGCGAGGGGTGACGTGTGCTCCAGGACCCGGGCCAGCGCGTCGCGGGCGGCGGTCAGCGCGGGCGGATCGGTGGGTCTTGGCGGTAACAGCAGGTCCACCCACGTGTTCAGGTCGTGCAGGCGGGTGAAGCCGTCCGTCTTGGCGTAGCTGTTCACCGCGGCCAGGTTCGCCGTCAGGTTGGCCTCGGCGGACCGCTGGTGCCGCCGCGCCGCGGCGAGTTCCGCCCGCTCGTGCGACGCCCTCGCGTGCAACGGGGCGTAGTCGGGGTGGTCCGTGGGGCACGCCTCCAACGCCCGGTCCAGGGCACCGCTGCGCTGCTCCGACACCTCCACCCGCGAACGGGCCGCGCGCACCACGGCGGTGGCGGACTGGTGCAACTGCTGGTGCGCCTCGACCACCTGTTGCCGCAACGCTTGCAGCGCCAACGCCGCCGCCAGGTCACCCCGGTTCTCCAGCCCGCACGCCTCCAGCGCCGCCCACGCCAACGCCGCGGCGGGCAGCGGAGCCTCCGTCACCCGGGCGACGTGGGCCATGCGCAGCCCGTTGCGCAGCGTGCGGGGCCACCCCGGCACCAGGGGATCGGCCCGCTTCACGGTGGTGCGGCGCGGCGGCAGGTGCCGGACCTGCCGGTCCACATCGGACACCAGGACGTCGTCGCCCAGCGACAGCGTCACCAGGCGGTGCCCGGCCATGTACTGGTCGAGCAACTCGGACAGGGTCCGCCGCGCGGCCCGCCCGGCGGAGGGCGCGTCCACCGCCTCGACCTGGCAGGACGCCAGGCACGCCGCACCGTGCGTCGGCACCCCGCGGACGAAGACCCGCAACCGGTTCGGCGACCCGAACCCCAGGCGCTCGGGCTCGGTCAACGCGGCCGACGTGGCGGTCGGGTCCAGCACCGAGAGGTGGGACAGGGCCGTCGCGCCGTGCACCACGACGGCCACCCGGTAGCGCTGGGGCCGGGGCAGCAGGAGGTCGAGCACCGACCGCGCGTCCAGCCGGTCCACCCGGTCGGCCAACTCGCGGCACAGCGTGTCGTGGTCGCGGTCGGTCGCCGCGACCAGGCACGCCAGTTCGTCGGACAGCAGGTCCAGGCCCGCGACGGTGGTGAAGGACTCCGGGCCCTCCCACACCACCGTGAAGGTCGATTCCAGGAACTCCCGCACGTCCGGCAGGAGCGCGCCCACCGCGCCCGCCGCCTCGCGGGCCAGCTCGCGCCGCCGACCCATCGGGATCCGGATCTGGTCGTCCAGCACGGTGATCACCGCGTCGAGCACGTCCCGCACCTCCAGCAGCACGGGATCGGGCCCCCACCGCGCGATCCCGCGCTCCACCGCCGCCCGCGTCCCCTCGCACAGCGACCGCAGCAGCGACACGCGGGGCTGCGAGGTGTCGGCGAAGTTCTCCAGGACCGCCCGCGTGCGGGGCAGTTCCGAGGCCATCCCGGCGAGCGCGGACACGTGCCGGCTGAACAGCGTCGTCCCGCTCACCGCCCGCAGGACCCGCTGCACCACGTACGTCCGGGTCCACGAGACGCCGGCGCGGCGGAACGCGTCGAGCAGGCGGTGGTCGAAGCCGCTGTAGGCCATGTCCGCCAACCTATCCGTGCCGGCGGCCCCCGAGGGGGTCGGGGAGTCCGGCACCCGCCCGGCTCGCCGACGGCCGACTAGGCCAACCGCCGCGAGCAGCCGTTCCAGGCCGGTCAGGTCACCGTCACGGGCGCCACGCGCGTTGCCGTTGGGTCAGCTCGGCGTACATGCGCTTGAAGGCCGCGTACTCGCGCGCGCCGAACGCCTCGGCGTGCCGGGCGTCGATGGCGGCCATGATCTCGTCCGACTTGGCCATGTGGTCGAGCCCCCGCTCGGTCGGCACCACCAGTTTGGCGCGCCGGTCGGTCGGGTCGGGGCGGCGCTCGACGTAGCCGAGGGCTTCCAGCTCGTCCAGCAGCTTGCCGATGACCTGCTTGTGCTGACCGGAGTGGCGGGCGAGGTCGGTAGCGCGGGTGCCCTCCGGGTCGAGGTAGGCCATCACCGAGCCGTGCTGGGGCCGCAGGTCGGGGTGGCCGCGCTCGGCCAGCGTCGTGAACAGCTCCTCCTGCACGGCGAACATCAGCCGGCTGGTGAGCACGCCCAGGTCGGGGTCGGTCTGCTTCCGCTCGCTGCGGCGCAAGGGGCCTCCAGTGGTCAGTAGAGGTGATAGTCACCATATTTGACTATCTCTGCCGGTGACTATACCTTGGTCGTCGTCGATGATCATCCCGAACCGCAGGGGGACGCAGTGAACAGCCAGGTCAAGGTCGCGATCGTGTACTACTCCGCCACCGGCAGCGTCGCGACGATCGCCCGGGAGATGGCCGACGCCGCCGAGAAGCTGGGCGCGGAGGTGCGGCTGCGCAAGGTCGCCGAACTCGCCCCGCGCGCCGTGGTGGAGGCGAAACCGGAGTGGAAGGCCAACGCCGAGGCCACCGCGGACATCCCGGAGGCCACCGCCGACGACCTCGTGTGGGCCGACGCGGTGATCATGGGGTCGCCGACCCGGTTCGGCAACGTCGCCTCGCAGCTCAAGCAGTTCCTCGACACGCTGGGCGGCGTGTGGCAGCGGGGCTTGCTCGCGGACAAGGTCTACAGCGGGTTCACCTCGACCGGCACGCTGCACGGCGGCCAGGAGTCGACGCTGCTCGCGCTGACCCACACGTTCCACCACTTCGGCGGCATCGTCGTGGCGCCCGGCTACACCCACCCGCACAAGTTCGTGGACGGCAACCCCTACGGCACCGCCCACCACGACGGCGGCGGCACGCTGGCGGTCGACGAGACCACCCGCGAGGCGGCCCGCGTGCAGGCCGAACGGGTCGTGCGCTTCGCGCGGGCGATCAGCGCCGCCGCCGCGTGACCCCGCCTACCCCGGCAGCGCGGCCAGGGCGCGGCGGTCCAGCTTCCCGTTCGGGGTGCGCGGCAGGGCGGGCACCAGGCGCACCGCGTCCACGATCATGTGCCGGGGCAGGTGCGACGCGCAGTGCCGCTTGGCGTCCAGCAGCCCGAACTCCCCGACCGCGACCACGTGGGCGACCAGCCGGGCGTCCAGGCCGGCGCCCCGGACGCTGACCGCCACCTCGCTCACCGCCGGGTGGGACTGCAACGCCGCCTCGACGTCCCCCAGCTCCACCCGGTTCCCGCGCAGCTTCACCATGCCGTCGCGGCGGCCCAGGTAGCGGTAGTCGCCGTCGGGCGACAGCACCACCCGGTCCCCGGTCGCGTACGGGCCGGTGTGCGGCGGGTGACCGTGGTAGCCCAGCATCACGGTCGGGCCGGACACCACCAGTTCGCCCTCCTCGCCCACCCCGGCCACGGAACCGTCGTCCCGGACGGCCCACACGGTGTCCCCGGAGCACGCGCGTCCGATCGGCACCGGCCGGGTCCAGGCGTCCGGGACCTCCCCGACCTCGAAATACGTGCACACGTTGGTCTCCGTGGGCCCGTAGAGGTTGAGCAGCCGAGCCTGCGGCAGGTGGGCCCGCAGCGCACGCAAGTGGTCAACGGGATACGGCTCGCCCGCGAACAGCACAGCGCGCAACTCCGGCAAGTCGGCCTCCAACAACCCGTTGCGAGCCATCAGGACCAACACGGACGGCACCGAGTACCACACGGTGATCCGTTGCGACACAAGCAGTTCGACCAACCGCTTGGGCGCGTACGCCGCCTCTTGCGGCACCAGGGCGACCGATGCCCCGACCAGGAAGGGCACGTACAGGTCCAGCACGGAAAGATCGAAGTGGAACGGCGCGTGGTTGGCGAACCGGTCCGAGGCCCGAGCGTCCAAGGCGCCGGCCGCCCACTCGACGAACGCCAACGCGTTCCGATGCGAGATCCGGACACCCTTGGGCACGCCGGTAGAACCGGACGTGTAAAGGATGTACGCCAAGTCGTCGGGCGACGCCGACACGGGCGGCAGCGGCTCCACCGGGCCGCCACCCAGCTCAAGGCACACCGCCCCCGGCACGACACCGACGTTCTCCGGAGTCGTCACGACCACCGCCGGCGCGCAATCCCGGATCACCTGGTGCGCCCGATGCGCCGGGCTCAACGGATCGACCGGCACGTAAGCCGCCCCCAACCGCAGCACGGCCTGCATCGCCACGACCGCCGCCAACGACTTGGGCAACCACAACGCGACCCGGTCACCACGCCGAACGTCCAAAGAGGACAGGAACCGGCCGACCAGGTCCGCCTCACGGTCCAACTCCGCGTACGTCATCGAGCCGTCGGCGGTCCACACCGCGAGCGCGGACCCGTCACGACGAGCGCCGGCACGCACGAGATCGGGCAGGATCACAACCCCAGCTCCTTGGCCATCTGTTCGAGCTGCATCTCGGAAGTCCCGGAGAACGTGGTGGCCGCGACGGCGTCCAACAGGTCGGCGGACACCCGCTCGTCGCGCACCCCCGACCCGCCCGTCACCCGCATGGTGAGCAACGCCGCGTCCACCGCCACCTCGCTGACCGCGAGCTTCGCCGACGCCACCTCCCACGCCGCCCGCTCGCCGCGGTCCAGCCGCCAGCACGCCCGCCACAGCAGCAACCGGGCCGCCTCCCACCGCGACCGCAGCCGCACCACCGCGTGCGACACGGCCTGGTTCGCGCCGATCGGCCGCCCGAACTGCCGCCGCGTCCGGGCGTGCTCGACGCACCGGTCCAGCAACCGCCCCGCCTGCCCGAGGTAGGCGGCGAACAGGCACGTCCGCTCCCACCGCATCGACGCCTGGAAGATCGCCGCACCCTGGCCTTCCACGCCCAGCATGTTCCCCACGGGCACCCGGCAGCCCGCCAACCGCACCTCCCCGGCCGGGCACGACGACAGCACGCTCTTCGCGAAGGCCGGCTCGACCACCAACCCCGGCGTCCCGCGCTCGACCACGAACGCGCTCACGCCCAGGTGCCCGAACGCCGGTTCGGTCGACGCGTACACCACGAACACGTCGGCCACCGGACCGTTGCTGACGAACGACTTCGCCCCGTCCAGCACGTAGTGGTCCCCGTCGAGCCGCGCCGTGCTGCGCAGGGCCGTCACGTCGGACCCGGCGTCGGCCTCGGTGATGGCGTTCGCCCCGACCCACTCGCCCGACGCGAGCAGCGGCAGCACCCGCTTGCGCACCCGGTCGTCCCCGTGTTCGGCGATCGGCATCGCGCACGCGAACAGGTGCGCCAGAGCGGAGAACACCACCCCGAGGTCCGCGCAACCCCCGCCGAACGCCTCGGCGACCCGTGCCGTGTCGAGGAAACCGCGCCCCGACCCACCGAACTCCACGGGCACGCTCAGCCCGAGCAGCCCTTCGCGCCCGCACAGCGCCCACAGCTCGTCCCGGCCCGCCGCGGGCCACGACCGCGCCCGGACGCGCTCAACGTCGTCGTCCGCGTCCCATCCGAAGTCCACGCGACGGGAGCATAGGCACCCCGACTTCCCTTGTCCTCAACAGGAATGCGGGGCGGAGCCCTGGCCGAAGGGACGGCCCGCGCCCCGCATTCCGAGTGAAGACAACGGTTTTCCACGCTCCGTAGCATCGAGCGGCCGGTGGTGCCGCCACGTGCGAAGGAGACCTGGATGGAGCACGACGAGGTCCTCGAAGAGCTGACGGGGTTCATCCGGGACAAGGTGCTCGACCCCTCGGCCGGGGTCGAGGTCCGCCCGGACACCCCGCTGCTGGAGTGGGGCATCCTCAACAGCCTGTCCACGACGAGCCTGGTGGTGTTCATCCAGGAGCGGTTCGGCGTCGAGGTGCCCGCCGAGCGCATGGTGGGCCGCAACTTCCGCGACCTGGACAGCATCACGGCTCTCGTGCTGGACCTCGATCGCGCCGAGCTGGGGGAGACCCGTGGCAGACGTTGACTTCGACATCGGCATCGTCGGCGGCGGACCCGCCGGTTCGACGATCGCCTCCTACCTGGCCCGCGCGGGCCTGTCGTGCGTGGTGCTGGAGGGGGAGCTGTTCCCCCGGCCGCACGTGGGCGAGTCGCTGATCCCGGCCACCACGCCGGTGCTCGCCGACATCGGCGCGCTGGAGAAGGTGGACAAGGGCGGGTTCCCGCGCAAGTACGGCGCGGCCTGGACCTCCGCCACCCGCAGCGACATCTCGCCGCTGGGCTTCCAGCTCTCGCACGGCTTCAAGGCCGCCGAGGTCGAGTTCCGCGAGCGCGACCAGAAGGGCGTGCAACAGGACTACACCTACCACGTGGACCGCGGCCAGTACGACCTGTTGCTGTTGCAGCACGCCGAGTCCCAGGGCGCGAAGGTCTACGAGGGCGTGCGCGTGCAGCGGGTCGAGCTGGAGGAGGAGGTCAAGCGGATCGTCTTCACGCTGGGCCGCCGCGAGGTCGGCGTGCGGGTGCGGATGGTGGTCGACGCCAGCGGGCGCGGCACCCTGCTCGGCCGCCAGCTCAAGCTCAAGGTGCCCGACCCGGTGTTCAACCAGTACGCCATCCACACCTGGTACGACGGCCTGGACCGGACGGCGCTCGCGGTGGACGGCAAGCAGGCGGACTTCATCTTCATCCACTTCCTGCCGATCACCGACACGTGGGTGTGGCAGATCCCCATCACCGACACGATCACCAGCGTCGGCGTGGTGACGCAGAAGAAGCACTTCACCGCCGCCAAGCAGCAGTGGGGCGAGTTCTTCGACCAGTCCATGCGGACCCGGCCCGAACTGGCCGAGGCGTTGCGCAACAGCGAGCGCGTGCGGCCGTTCAAACCCGAAGGCGACTACAGCTACGCCATGCGCCAGGTCTGCGGCGACGGCTGGCTGATGATCGGCGACGCGGCCCGGTTCGTGGACCCGATCTTCTCCAGCGGGGTCAGCGTCGCGATGAACAGCGCGCGCCTCGCGTCCTACGACATCGTCGCCGCCGCCGAGAAGGGCGACTTCTCCAAGCCGTCGTTCCAGACGTTCGAGAGCAAGCTGCGCCGGGCGGTGGGCAACTGGTACGAGTTCATCTCCATCTACTACCGGCTCAACATCCTGTTCACCGCGTTCGTGGCCGACCCCCGGTACCGCATCGACGTGCTGCGGATGCTCCAGGGCGACGTGTACGACGGCGGCGAGCCGACCGCGTTGACCCGGATGCGGGAGATCACCCGCGAGGTCGAGGAGAACCCCGACCACCTGTGGCACCAGCACCTGGGCACCCTGCGCGCGCCCAGCCAGGCACCGATGTTCTAAAAGGGGCTGCCGTGAAGAAGTACGTCCTGTCCGAGAAGGACACTCCGACCCAGTGGTACAACATCGTGCCCGACCTGCCCCGGCCGCTGCTGCCGCCGCTGCACCCGGTCACGCACGAGCCGGCGACGGCCGCGGACCTGGAACCCCTGCTGCCCCGGGCGGTGATCGAGCAGGAGATGAGCGCCGAGCGGTGGATCGACATCCCCGAGCCGGTGCAGGAGCTGTACCGGATCTGGCGGCCGTCCCCGCTGTACCGGGCCGACCGGCTGGAGAAGGCGCTGGACACGCCCGCCCGGATCTACTTCAAGTACGAGGCCGTGTCCCCGGCGGGGTCGCACAAGCCGAACACCGCCGTGCCGCAGGTGTACTACAACTCCGTCGAGGGCGTGAAGCGCGTGACGACGGAAACCGGTGCGGGGCAATGGGGTTCCGCGCTGTCGTTCGCGGGCAGCCTGTTCGGCATCGACGTCACCGTCTACATGGTCAAGGCGTCCTTCCGGCAGAAGCCGCACCGCCACTCGCTGATGGAGACCTGGGGCGCGGAGGTGTTCCCGTCGCCGAGCACCCGCACGCAGGCGGGCCGCAAGATCCTCGCCGAGGAGCCGGACTCGCCGGGCAGCCTGGGCATCGCCATCAGCGAGGCCGTGGAGGACGCGTTGGCCCACGACGACACCAAGTTCGCGCTCGGGTCGGCGATGAACCACGTGGTCCTGCACCAGACGATCATCGGCCTGGAGGCCCGCAGGCAGTTCGAGCTGGCCGAGGACTACCCGGACGTCGTCATCGGCTGCGTCGGCGGCGGCTCCAACTACTCCGGGCTCGCCTTCCCGTTCATGGCCGACAAGCTCGCCGGGCGCCGCGACACCCGGTTCATCGCGGCGGAACCGGCCGCGTGCCCGACGCTGACCCGGGGCAAGCTGACCTACGACTACCCGGACGTCGCCGGGCTGGGCCCGCTGCTGCACATGCGGACCGTGGGGCACGGGTTCATCCCCGCGCCGATCCACGCGGGCGGCCTGCGCTTCCACGGCGACGCGCCCACGTTGTGCCTGCTGCACGACGACGGCCACGTGGAGGCCCGCGCCTACAACCAGAACGAGGTGTTCACCGAGGCCGTGCGGTTCGCCCGGTCCGAGGGGTTCGTGATGGCCCCGGAGTCCTCGCACGCGCTGCGCGGCGCGGTGGCGGAGGCGCTGGCCGCCAAGGAGGCCGGCGAGGCGCGCACGATCCTGTTCGGCTTCTCCGGCCACGGCCACTTCGACATGGGCGCCTACGACGCGTTCCTGGCCGGGAAGCTGGAGGACTACGAGCTGCCGCAGGAGCAGATCGACGCCGCGCTGGCCGACCTGCCGACCATCGCGACGACATGACCTGGATCGACGTGCACCACCACGCCTACCACGGCGAACTGGCCGACGCGCTGGCTCGGCGGGGCGTGACCCACATGGCGCCGGGCGTGCCGGTGCCGCGGTGGCGGGTCGAGGACTCGTTGCGGGTCATGGCGAGCTGCGGCCTGGACGCGGCGATCCTGTCCGTCCTCATGCCCGACCAGGCGCTGCGGCTGCCCGACGGCCCCGACCTGGTGCGCGCGACCAACGAGTGGACCGCCGAACTGGTCGGGGCGCACCCCGGCCGGTTCGGCCTGCTCGCCACCCTCCCGCTGCCCGACCTCGACGCGTCCCTCGCCGAGGTCGGGCACGCCTTCGACGTGCTGGACGCCGACGGGGTGGTGCTGCCGGCGAGCCTCGCGGACGGCGCGCTGCTGGGCGACCCGCCGCAGGAGCCGCTGTTCGCCGAGCTGGACCGGCGGGAGGCCGTGGCGCTCGTGCACCCCGACCCCGGCTACCGGTGCTCGTGCACGGGCGCGCCGGACTCCCCGGCCGTCGTCCCGCCGCCGCTGGTGGACTTCGTCATGGACACCACCCGGGCGGTGGCCAACCTGCTGTTCCGGGGCGTGCTGCGGCGGTACCCGCGGATCCGGTTCGTCCTGGCGCACGGCGGCGGCACGATCCCGTTCCTGGCGGGCCGCCTCGAACTGGCCGAGACCTGGGTGCTGCCCGACCGCGACGGCTCGGTGCGCGACGAGCTGGCGGGGCTGTACTACGAGACCGCGCAAGCGTTTTCGCCGGGGGCGCTGTCGTGCGTGGACACCGTCGCGCCGCCCGGTCACGTCCTGTTCGGCACGGACTTCCCGTTCATGACCGAACCGGTCGTCGCCGCGACCCGCCGGGACGTGGCCGCCCACCGCGCGGACGTCGGCGGCGCGGCCCTTGCCCTGTTCCCCCGGCTGCGGGCCGCCGCGAGGAGGTAGCGTGCGCTATTTCGAGGATTTCCGGGTCGGCGAGGTGCACGAATTGGGCAGCCGCGCGTTGACCGAGGCGGAGATCCGCGCATTCGCCCGGGTGTACGACCCCCAGCCTCGGCACATCGGCGGATCGGGTGAACCGCCGATCGCCAGCGGGTGGCAGGTCGCGGCGGCGTTCATGCGCCTCTACGTGGATTCGGTAGTCCGCAGCGCTGCGGCCGACGTGTCGCCTGGAATAGCGGAACTGCACTGGCTGCGCCCGGTCCGGCCGGGAGACGTGCTGGTCGGGCGGGCCACGGTGCTCGGCACGGCCCCGTCGCTGTCCCGGCCGGACTGCGGGGTCGTGCGGCAACGCGGGGAACTGCTCGACGAATCCGGCCGACCCGTCATGACTTTCGTGTTCTACGGATTGATGCGCAAACGCGAGCACGCCCCCGTCGGGGTCCGGGGATCGGAACCCGATACCCTGCGCCCATGAGCAGTCCCGTGGAAATCCTGAAAGACGCCGGCGTTTCCTTTTCCACGTTCACGCACGCGCCGATCCGCACCTACGAGGACATCGAGCGCGAACTCGACCTGCCCGCCGACCGGCTGCTCAAGACCCTGGCGTTCCGCGCCGAGGACGGCCGGTTCGTGCTGGTGTCGCTGCCGATGCTGCTGCCCGTCGGGTACGGCAAGGTCGCCAAGGCCGCGGGCGTGTCCCGGTCGAAGCTGCGCCGCGCCGGCGACGACGACCTGCGCGAGCTGGGCATGGCGCCGGGCGGCATCAGCCCGGTGACCCGCGTGGAGCCGCGCACGGTCGTCTTCCACACCTCCGTGCCGGACATGGGCACCGTGTACTGCGGCAGCGGCCGGGACGACGAGACCGTCCAGGTGGAGGCGGCCGATCTCGTCGCCCTCGTGCGCCCGGTGCTCGCCGAGGTCGGCTGAGCCGCCGGTCAGTTGACCGGCTCCGGCACCGGCTGGGGTTTGCGCAGGTAGAACAACTTGAGCAGCGGCCCGGTCATCATCGTGGTCACCACGGCCATCAGCACCAGCTGCGAGTACAGGTCGCGGCCGAGCAGGCCCAGTTCCAGGCCGATGCCCAGCATCACCAGCTCGGTCAGGCCACGCGTGTTCATCAACGTCCCCAGCGCGACCGACTGCCGCCACCCGACCCGCGCCAGCCGCGCGCCCAGCACCGCGCCGGTGAACTTGCCGCCCACGGCCACCAGCATGATCAGCGCGAACCCGAGCCAGCCGACCGCGAGCCCGGACAGGTCCACCCGCAACCCGGCCACCACGAAGTACACCGGCAGCAGCAGCACCTTGCCGACCTGCTCGACCGGGGCCGTCACGCCCGCCCGCAGCTCCGGGTCGCGCGGCATGACCAGCCCGAACAGGAACGCGCCGAAGATGAAGTGCAGCCCCATCCACTCGGCCAGCGCGCTCCACACCAGCAGCCCGACCAGCACGGCGGCGAACAGGTCCCGCCGGTTGCTCAGCCTGGCCAGCACCGGCCGCACCACCAGGAAGCTCACCGCCACCAGCGGCACGGCCAGCAGCAGCCGCCACTGGTCCGGGGAGCCCGCGCCCAGCGTCGCGATGGCCACCGCGAGCAGCGACCACGCCACCAGGTCGCCCAGGGCGGCGCTGCCCAGCGCGAGCGTGCCCAGGCGGGTGCCGCCGAGCCGGAAGTCCGCGATGATCCGCGCCAGCACGGGGAACGCGGTGACCGCCATGGCCGTGCCCAGGTAGAGCACGAACCCGGTCCGGTCGTCGCTCATGGTCAGCGCCAGCAGGACGCCCAGCGCGAACGGCACCAGCATGGACCCGGCGGCCACCGACGCCACCGCCTTGCCCCGCCCGCGCAACAGCTCCCGGTCGAACTCCAGTCCGACCAGGAACATGAAGAACACCAGGCCGACGTTGGCCAGCGAGCCGAGCATGGGCCGGATGTCCACGGGGAACACCGCGTCCGCGATCGCGCCGCCGAACAGCGTCGGCCCCACCAGCACGCCCGCCACGATCTCGCCCACCACGGCCGGTTGCGCGAGCCTGCGGGCCAGGGCGCCCATCAGCCGCGCGAGCGTGACGATGACGGCGAGGGCGATCAGGAGCTGGACCACCTGGTGCGAGGTCATCGGACACCGACCTCCACCCGCGCCGGGCGCAACCCGATCACCAGGCCCACCAGCACCAGGCACACGCCGACCAGGTCCGCGAGCCCCGGCCGCCCGGTGCCCAGCAGCGCGCCGGACACGATCGCGCCGATCGGCAGGAAACCGGAGAACAGCCCGGCTCGGTCGGCCCCCAGCCGCGGCAGGGACGCGTACCAGCACAGGAACGCGAACACCGTCACCACGACCGCCAGGTACGCCAACGCCAACCCCTCCGCCACCGTCGGGACCCGCACCACGTCGGTCCCGTCCACCACCAGTCCGACCACGACCAACTGCGGCACCGCGAGCGCCGCCGAGTACGCCGACACGCGGATCGCGCCCAGCCGCCCCAGCACCGGCAGCGCCAGCAGGGAGAACCCGGCCTCGCACGCCAGCGCGCCGAACGCCAGCAGCAGCCCCAGCGGCGAACCGCCGCCGAACCCGGACGTCACGCCGACGCCGACCACCACGACGACGGCGGCCACCAGCACGCGGGGCGCGGGTTTGCGCCGCTCCACCGCCGGCCCCACCAGCGCCAGCACGATCGGCACCGCGGCGACGACCGTGCCCACGGTGGCCGGGTCGGCGAACCGGGTGCTCTCCACGACGAGCACGTTGAACGCGGTCAACCCGGTCAGCGCCAACAGGAACAGGAACAGCGCTTCGCGGCGGGTCAGCCGCAGCGGCCCCTTGCCGAACGCCTGCGCCACCACCAGCAGCAGCACCGCGCCGACCAGGTAGCGCACGGCCTGGCCGCCGTAGACGGGGTAGTCGTGCAGCGCCGGGGACACCCCGGTCAGCGTGCCGACGCAGAACATCGCGGTCGCGGCCCCCAGTGCGCCGCGCCGCTGGTCGCCGGGCGCCACCGCTAGGGCCTCCGCGCGCGCGTCGCCGACTCGCCGACGCTGATCAGGCCGGTCTCGTAGGCGTAGGCGACCGCGCTGGCCCGGTTGGGCAGCCGCAGCTTGCGCAGCAGGTTCTGCACGTGGAACTTGACCGTGCTCTCGGTCAGCGACAGCTTGCGCGCCATCTCGGAGTTGGTCTGGCCGCTGACCAGCAGCCGCAGCACGTCGGCCTCGCGGCGGGTGATCTGCTCGGGACCGTGCGCCTCGACCGGGTCGGCGGGTTCGGCGCGGGCGAAGAAGGCGTAGCCGGCGGCGAGCATCCGGATGGCGCTGAGGAACTCGTCGGGCCCGGCGGCGGGTGGCAGGACGCCCACGCGCGGCGCGGCGGGCAGCACGGCCCGGTCGTCCACCACGAGGACGCCGGTCCGGTCGGAGGTCCGGCTGTCCAGGAACCGCCGGGCCGCCACGGGTGGGCGCGGCACGTCGGCCAGCGCGCCGATCACCACGACGTCGGGTTGTTCGGCGGCGTGCCGCACGAGCGCGTCGTAGGTGTCGACCTGGTGCACCACTTCGATCCCGGTGGCGTCGTCGAGTACTTTCCGCATGCCGATCCGGAAAAGCGTCCGGTGTTCGGCGATGACTAATCGCGTTGTTCCCGTCAGGAATGCGTTCTGCACAGCGTCAGGCCCCCAACCCGGTCCTCGCGTCGTCGAACGGGCGCCCCATCGCCCGTGACCGTCCTGTGTGGACTGATTCCCCCAAGGCCCGATCAATGTTTCCCGCGAACCACGATCAAATCAACCGGGCGGGCGAGATTGGGCCGAACGGGTGGCCGGCCCGGATCCACCCGAACTCCACCCGGACGCGACCCCGGTCGGCGATGATCCGCGTGGGTACGACTCGGGGGGTTGCTGTGCGATACCGGCGGATCGCGGCACTGGCCGTGCCGATGGCCTTGCAGACCGCGATGATGCTCGTCGGCCAGGTGGTCGTGGTCGCGTTGATCGGGCGGATGGGCGACGGCGCGCTGTACGTGCAGGCGCTGTACGCGCCGGCGGAGTTCCTGCTGGTGGCCGTGGTGAACGGGTTCGCGGTGGCGTTGCAGGTGGCCACCGCTCGGCGGGTCGGGGCGGGCGAGCCCGGCGCGGTCGCCGGGTACTACGGCGGGCTGCTCGGGCTGGGCGTGGCCGCGTACGCGGTGCTGGCGGGGGCGTTGATCGCGTCGGCGGGCACGTTGGGCGAGCTGGTGGACGTCGCGCCGGCGGAGGCGCAGCGGTTCCGGTCGTTCCTGGTGGCGATGGTGCTGGTGGGGTCGTTGCGGCTGGGCGGCGAGCTGTGCTCGGCGGTGTTGCGCGGGGTCGGGCGCGGGACGGCGGCGGCGCTGCTGACGTTGACCTACGTGGTGCTGATGACCGCCGGGGTGGCGGTGTTCGCGTCGGACCTGGCGGCCGTGCCGGTGGTGGCGGGCGTCGCGGGCGCGGTGGAGCTGGGCGTCGGGCTGCTGCTGGTGGCGCGGGCCGGGCTGGTGACGTGGCCCGGGGTGCGGGCGTGGCCGTCGGACGTGGGGCGGCTGGTGGCGGGCGTGGGGCTGCCGGTGGCGGCCACGTACGTGCTGCTGTTCGTGGTGAACCTGCTGCTGGTGCGGATCGTGGCGATCGACGGCCCGGCGGCGGTGGCCGGGTTCAACGCCGGGTACACGGTGCAGACCGCGGTGCTGGTGCCCGCGATCGGGTTCGGGTCGGCCATCGCGGTGCTGGTCAACCAGGGCGTCGGCGGCGGTGACCGGGAGCTGGCGGCGTCGGCGTTCCGGCGCGGGCTGGTGCTCGCGACGGCCGGCTACGCGGTGGTGACGGTGGTGTTCGTGCTGGCCGGGGCGCCGCTGGCGGACCTGATGGCGGCGGACCCGGCGGTGGTGGCGGAGGTCCGGGCGTTCCTGACCGTGATGGGGCCGACGTTCGGGTGCAACGGCCTGGTGCTGGTCGCGTTGACCGTGGTGCAGCAGGTCGGGCGCGGTGGGGCGGCGGTCGGGTTGAACCTGGCGTACTTCGTGCTGGTGATCGTGGTCGGCTGGATCGCGGTGGCGCGGACCGGTGACGCGCACGGCCTGGTGGTGACGATGGCCGTGCTGGGGTACGCGAGCGCGGTCGTGGGGCTGCCGGCGTCGGTGTGGTTGGTGCGCAAGGCGATCCGACCGCGGCTGGTCACCGTGTGAAGGTCTCGCGCAGGGCCTGGTCGATCGCGCCGCGCGTGCCGTCGCCGATGAACAGCTCGCGCAGCAACAGGTCCGGCAGGTGCGCCGGGTCCAGTCCGGACTCCTTGCCCCGCACCGAGTGCGCCAGGCCGGTGAGCCGCAGGGCGGCCTTGAGCACGGTCGGCGGCAGGGCCCGCACGCGACGCGGGTGACCGGTGGCGTCGGCGATGCGCCCGAACATCTCGCGCCAGGTCAGGTTCTCGTCGGCCACCGGGATGTCCGCGCCGGACCGGCTCTCCAGCGCGTCCACCACGACCTCGGCGACCCGGCGGGCGGTCGTGGCGGCGCTGCCCCCGGGCGGCGCGACCAACGGCGACCGCGACCGGGCCCACTTCGCCAGCGGCCCGGCCCAGTTCGGCAGCCGGTCGCCCGCCCGTCCGAACACGAACGGCAGTTCCAGCACGGCGACCGGCAGGTCCGGCCCGGCGGCCTCCCGGGCGGCGCGGGCCTGCTCGACGCGGCTGCGGATGTACGGGTGCTTCGCGGCGAGCCGCCACTCGGGGTGCTCGCGGTGGAAGTGCGTGTAGTACGAGCCCAGGACGACGGCCCGGGTGAGGCCGTGCGCCCCGGCGGCGGCGAGCAACCGGGCGACCGGCTCGACGTTGCCCGCGTGGAACACCGGGTAGGCGGGCGCGCGCGGGACGTTCCGGTCGTCCACACCGGCCGCGAACACGACGCCGTCGTGGCCGGCGAGCGGGGGCGTGTCCTTCGTGGCGTCCAGGGCGTGGTCGACGTCGGGTCCGGGCGTGCGCGCGACGGTGGTCGCGTGGTGCCCTTCCTCCCTCAGAAGCGTGACGACGTGCCGCCCGACCAACCCGCTCGCACCGACCACGACGATCCTCATGGGGACATCATGTCGTTCCCGTGCTTGGCTATGGGCCGTGGACGGGCGTTTTCCCCAGACAGGGCTGCGGCACTTCGTGACACAGGTCGAGCAAGCGTGTGCCGAACACGGGGCGAAGGTGCGGTGGCACTCCGACCACTGGGTGGCCGAGGTGCTCTCCGACGACCGGCGGTTCCTGGTCATCGGCCAGGTGTTCCCGCTCAACACGGCCTCGGCCGCGCAGGTCGCCACGGACAAGGTCGCCACCGCCGGGCTGCTGGCCGACCGCGGCGTGCCCGTCGTGCCGCACCACCTGCTGCGCTTCGCCACCGACCGCGACCCGGTCGCGCTGACCACGACGCTGGTCGGGTTGCCGGCCGTGCTCAAGCCGCACCGGGAGAGCAGCGGCGTGGACGTGCTGCGGGCGCGGGACGAGACCGAGGCGCGGACCGGGCTGGCCCACCTCGCCGGGCGGTACCGGGCCATCGCGGTGTCGCCGCTGCTGCCGATCGAGGACGAGTACCGGCTGGTCGTGCTGGACGGCGAGGTGCTGCTGGTCTACCGCAAGGCCATCGCGCCGGGGGAGTGGCGGCACAACCTGAAGTTCGGCGCGCGGCCGGACCTCGACGTGCCGGCCGACCGCGCCGCCACCCTCGCCCCGCTCGCCCTGGCGGCGATGCGGGCGCTGGAACTGCGGTTCGCCAGCGTGGACATCGCCTGGGTGGCCGGCCGGCCGCTGGTGCTGGAGGTCAACAGCGGGGTGTCGCTGGAGCACTTCAGCCAGGCCGGGCCGCGCCACCGGGACCTCGCGGCGGAGGTCTACCGGACGGCGATCCGGGCGTGCCTGGAGGTCCCGGGGGACGTCACGGCCGGATGAGGCCGCGCTCGCGGGCCGCCGCCACCGCCGCCGTGCGGTTGTCCACGCCCAGCTTGGCGTAGATGTGCACCAGGTGGGACTTCACGGTGGCCTGGCTGAGGAACAGCCGCTTGCTGATCTGCTGGTTGGACAGGCCGGCCGCGACCAGGCCGAGCACCTCGGTCTCCCGCCGGCTCAACGCGGACCCCGGCGAGCGCAGCCGGCCCAAGAGCCGCTGGGCGACCGCGGGCGCTAGGGCGGACCGGCCCGCCGCCGCGTCCCGCACGGCCGCCGCCAGGTCCGCCGGGTCGGCGTCCTTGAGCAGGTAGCCGGTCGCGCCGGCCTCGATGGCGGCGAGGATGTCCGCGTCGCTGTCGTAGGTGGTCAGCACGAGCACGCGGGGCGCGCCGGCCCGCGCGGTGATCTCCCGGGTGGCCTCCGCGCCCGCCATGCCCGGACCGAAGCGCAGGTCCATCAGCACGACGTCGGGCGCGAGGGCCACCGCCAGCTCCACCGCCCGCTCGCCGCTCGCGGCCTCGCCGACCACCTCGAAGTCCGGTTCGGCGGCCAGCACCGCCCGCAGCCCGGACCGGACGATCGGGTGGTCGTCGGCGATCAGGAGCCGGATCACGGCTCGGCCCGCGGGAAGCTGACCGCCAGCGCGGTGCCCTGGCCGGGTGCGGACTCCACCACCAGTGACCCGCCCAGCTCGGCGACCCGCGCCCGCATCGCGACCAGCCCGAACCCGCCGCTCGCCCGCACCGCGTCCGGGTCGAAGCCCACGCCGTCGTCGACCACGTCCAACGTCACCCGGTCCTCCATGTAGCTCAGCGTGAGGTCGGCGTGCCCGGCGCGCGCGTGGCGCACCGCGTTGGCCACCGCCGACTGGGCGACCCGCAGCAACGCCACCTCGTGCGCGGTCGGCAGCGGGACCGGGGTGCCGTCCACGTGCAGGGTCGCGGGCAGCTCGCGGGTGCCCTCGCACAGCCGCCGCAGCGCCGCCGGCAGCGACTTCCCGGCCAGGTCCGGCGGGGTGAGGGCGTGCACGAACCGGCGCGCCTCGGCGAGGTTGTCCTGCGCGGTCGCGCGGGCCTGCTCGACGTGGCCCGCCGCCGTCCCCGGGTCGTCGGGCAGGCTGCGGGCCGCCGCGCGCAGCAGCAACTGGATGCTGGACAGGCCCTGCGCGAGGGTGTCGTGGATCTCGCGGGCCAGCCGTTCCCGCTCCCCCAGCACGCCGCGCTCCCGTTCCGCCGCGGCCAGCGACGCCCGGGTGGCCTCCAGCTGGTCGATGAGCCGCCGCCGCCGCTCGCTCTCCCGGTACAGCGCCTGGTAGCCGAGCACGCCCGCGACCGTCACCACCGCGCCCAGCGTCGGCCCGACCACCGCCGCGACGGTGAACTCGCCCCGGTGCCACGCGAACCCGGCGACGGCGACCGCGGTCGTGGCCGCGACCGCCAGCAGCCCCGGCACCCGCGGCAGCAGGTGCGCCTGGAGCAGGAACAGCGGGAACGCCAACCACACGCCGTCCGGGCTGACCACGAGCACGCCCGCCCACGCCGCGGTCACGGCCAGCAGCCACCAGCGCGGTGGCGTCACCACCCCGAGCGCGTACACCGCGGCGAACGCGCCCGCCGCCACCGCGCCGCCGCGGAACACCACCACCGCCAGCAGCACGGCCACCAGGACGTGCACCGGCCAGGGGCGGGCGAAGCGGTGGGTCGTCACGAGCGTTCGACACTACGTCCCCGCCCCACCGGGCATCAACCGGCCGGGCATCAACCGAAAGGTTGACTTCCGGCTCCGCACTTCGGTGTGCGGCAAGCGTTCCCGGGCGCGATGTCCACAGCGGACGCCGGCGGCAGGCTCGGCGGTGTCGTGTCGGCACGAGAGAGGTCCGCTGTGTTCGTGGCGTGGAGAGACCTGCGGTTCGCCCGAGGGCGGTTCGCGTTGATGGGCGCCGTCGTGGTGCTGATGACCATGCTGGTGACGTTGTTGTCCGGGTTGACGGCGGGGTTGGCGCGGGAGAGCACGTCCGCCGTCGCCGACCTGCCGGTGGACCACCTCGTGTTCGCCGGCGACACCTTCGCCGAGTCCGCGATCACGCCGGCCGCCCGTGCGGAGTGGGCGCGGGTGCCGGGGGTGGAGTCGGTGCAGGCGTTGGGGATCTCCACGGTGAAGGCGGTCGCGGGGACGCGGACGGCGACGGTGTCGGTGTTCGGCGTCGAACCGGGTGGTCCGGTCCCGTCGGCCCCGGAGGGCGAGGCCGTGCTGTCGGCCGGCGCCGCCGAGGAGCTGGGCGTGACCGCCGGGCAGTCGGTGCGGCTGAACGGGCGCAGCGTGCAAGTGGCCGCCGTGTCGGGGGACGCCTCCTACAGCCACATGCCGGTCGTGTGGACGGGCGCGCCGGCCGACGCGACCGTCCTCGCGCTGACCACCGACGGCACCGCCGACCTGGCCGCCGCCGACCAGCGCCTGGGCACCCGCACGGTCGGCCGCGCGGACGCCTTGTCCTCGATCGGCTCCTACGCGTCGGAGAACGGGTCGCTGCAGCTCATGCGCGGGATGCTGTTCGCCATCTCGGCGCTGGTCATCGGCGCGTTCTTCACCGTGTGGACGATCCAGCGCAGCGCGGACATCGCCGTGCTCAAGGCGCTGGGCGCGACCACCGGTCACCTGATGCGCGACGCGCTCGGCCAAGCCTTGGTGCTGCTGGTCGCGGGCACGGCCGTGGGCGCGGGCCTGGCCGCGCTCCTCGGGGCGTGGGCCGCGACCGCCGTGCCGTTCGTGCTGGACGCCTCCCTGGCCCTGCCCGCCGTCGTGATGACCCTGCTCGGCCTCGTGGGGGCCGCGCTGGCGGTCCGCCGCATCACCTCCGTGGACCCCCTCACCGCCCTGGGGAGCACCCGATGAGCCTCGGCCTGACCGACGTCACCCTGACCTATCCCGACGGCGACGGCCGGCTGACCGCGTTGGACGCGGTGAGCCTGGACGTCGCGGCGGGCACCACCACTGCGGTGGTCGGCCCGTCCGGTTCGGGCAAGTCCAGCCTGCTCGCCGTCGCGGCCACGCTCGTCACGCCGGACTCCGGACGGGTGGTCGTGGCCGGCGTGGACGCCACCGGCCTGAGCCCGGCGCGCCGCGCCGAACTGCGCCGCACCCGGATCGGGATCGTCTTCCAGCAACCCAACCTGATCCCGTCGCTGACGGCGTTCGAGCAGGTGGAGCTGATGGCGCGCCTGGCCGGCGTCCGGTCCCGCGCGGCGGACCTGCTGGCCGCGGTGGGCCTGGCCGACCACGCCCACCGCCGCCCGCACCAGCTGTCCGGCGGCCAGCGCCAGCGCGTGAACATCGCCCGCGCCCTGGCCCACGACCCGGCCGTGCTGCTGGTCGACGAACCCACCAGCGCCCTGGACCACGCCCGCGGGGCGGAGGTGTTCGCGCTGCTCACGCGGCTGTCGGCGGAACGCGGCGCGGCCACCGTCGTGGTCACCCACGACCGGACCCACCTCGACGGCGTGGACCGGGTGGTCGAGGTGGTGGACGGCCGGGTGCGGGCCGGCGCGGTCCGGTAGCGCGATCCCGGGGCGCTTGTCAGGATGTGGCCACCCCCGACCCCAGGAGGACCCCGTGGCCTCACGTCTGAACCCGTACATCAGCTTCGACGGCAACGCCCGGGAGGCGATGGAGTTCTACCGGGACGTGCTCGGCGGCGAGCTGCGGCTGAGCACGTTCGGCGAGTACGCGCCCCCGGACACCCCCGGCGGCGACAAGATCATGCACGCCATGCTGGAGACGCCCGGCGGCTTCACCCTGATGGGCGCGGACACCCCTCCCGGCCAGCCGTACCACCGCGGCGACAACATCTCGATCAGCCTCAGCGGCGACGACGCCGGCGAGCTGCGCGGCTACTGGGAGGGGCTGTCGGCGGACGGGACCGTGGCGGTCCCGCTGGAGAAGCAGATGTGGGGCGACGAGTTCGGCATGTGCGTGGACCGCTTCGGCATCACGTGGATGGTCAACATCGCCGGCTCCGCCAGCCCGGCCCCCTGACCCGCGCGTCGGGGAATCGCGGGCCCACGGGCCCGCCACCTCGCAGTCCGATGTGGACAGACGAGGTGTGTTCGTCGCGCCCGCCCGCGACTTCCGGCGGTTCGACAAGCCCCCCGCCAGCCGCCCGCGGCCCCGACCGCCGAGCCGGAGCTGCAAGACCTCCTGCCGGACCTACGCCCGGGCCGCTGACCTGCCGTGGGACGGCCGGATGCAACCCGGTGCGGGTCCCGGGCGTCCTCTCGGTAGGTTGGGCCAAACCGGCAAGTGATCGCTTGGGGGAAACCGGTGTCGAAACAAGCGCAGCTCAGCGCTGCCGTCCTCGCGTGCGCGCTGGTCGCGACCGCGTGCACGTCGAGCGGCCCCGAGGCCGCCACGCCCGACCTGGCACCGCGCGGCACGACCATGACCACGGCCAAGCCGACCAGGCAGGACCTGACCAACAAGGTCAGCCTCACCGGCAAGGTCGCCATGAACCCGGTCTACGGGATCACCGCGCCGGTCGCCGGCCAGGTCCGCTACCTGGAGGTCGCCCAGTCCACGGCCACGCCGACCAGGCCGACGCGCGTGGCCACGGTGTGGGCGGACGGCAAGCCCAACCACGTCGAGGTGCCCGCCGGGTCGAGCTTCGGCGGCAGGCTGGTGGACGACCGCGCCACGGTCACCGCCGGCATGCCCGTCGCGTCGGCGAAGTACGCGGGCTACGGCATCGTCGCCGACATCAACGGCGAGCAGGCCTACCAGATCGCCGACGCGGTCAGCGGCACCATCCAGGCGCAGATCAAGAACGGCCCCGGCCCGTTCCCGTGCACCCTGTTGGGCACCATCGCGGCGCTGCCCGCGGGCACCGTCCCCGCGCCGCCGCCCGCCCAGCCGGAGGAGCAGACCCCGGAGACCACCGGCCGCCAGGCGCCGCCGCAACAGCAGCAGCCGCCCGGCGGCTCGTCCGACCCGACCGGCCTGCGCCTGGTGTGCACCGCGCCCGACGACGTGAAGCTGATCAACGGCGCGTCCGCGACCCTGGAGGTCGTCACGGCCAGCGCGCAGAACGCGCTCGTCGTGCCGGTCGAGGCGGTCGCCGGCGGGCAGGGCAGGGGCAAGGTCGACGTGGTCGGCCCGGACGGCGCGAAGACCACCAAGGACGTCGTGCTCGGCCTGACCGACGGCAAGGTCGTGGAGGTCAAGGAGGGCCTGACCGGCGAGGAGACCCTGGCCGTGCCCGGCCCGGACCTGCCGCAGGCGCCGCAGGGACAGCCCGAGGCGGGTGGCAGGTGACCGCACCCACGCCACCGACCGGCGGGGGAGCGCCGCCCCAGACCGGCGCTTTCCCACCCGCCGCTCCCGGCACCTTCCCACCCGCCGCCCACGGCAACCTCCCGCCCGCCGCCCACGCCTTCCCGCACCCCACCGTTCCCGGCATCCCGCCGCAGGCCCCCGGCACACCGCCGCTGCTCCAGCTCACCGGCGTCACCAAGACCCTCAAGGGCCAGCAGGAACCCCGCACCATCCTCGCCGGCGTGGACCTCACCGTCCACAGTGGAGACTCGATCGCGATCCTCGGCCGCTCCGGCTCCGGCAAGTCCACCCTGCTCAGCGTGATCGGCCTGTTCGACCGCCCCGACGGCGGCCGGTACCTGCTCAACGACCGCGACATCACGAAGCTGCCCGAGCGCAAGGCCGCCGCGTTGCGCAGCGCGGAGTTCGGGTTCGTGTTCCAGCGGTTCTTCCTGCTCAAGCACCTCACCGCCGCGCAGAACGTGGCGATGGCGCTGGTCAACGGCCAGGGCTGGCTGCCGCGCCGCAAGCGCAAGGCCAAGGTCATGGCCGCGCTGGACCGGGTCGGCATCGCGCACCTGGCCAAGCACAAGCCGCCCCGGCTGTCCGGCGGTGAGCAGCAACGCGTCGCCATCGCCCGCGCCCTGGTGCGGGAACCGCGCGTGCTGCTCGCCGACGAACCGACCGGCGCGCTGGACACCGAGACCGGCAACCTGGTCGTGGAGGTCCTGCGCGCCACCACCGACCAGGGCTGCGGCCTGGTGCTGGTGACCCACGACCGCGACCACGCCGCCAAGATGGGCCGCGTGCTGCGGCTGGCCGACGGCGTGCTCAACCCGGCCGACGAGCGGGTGGTCGCGTGATCCGGCTGTCCGGGCGGCTGCGGTCGTCGCTGATCATCGGCGGGCAGGGCATCCGGGCCCGCAAGCTGCGCACGTTCCTGTCCATGGTGAGCCTGTTCATGGGCGTGCTGGCGGTCGTCGCGGTGCAGGCGGGGGCGGAGATCGCCAACCGCGCCATGCTCGCCGACGTCGAGCTGCAAACGGGCAAAGACGGCACCCGCATGATGTACATGCCGCCCACCGCCGACGTGGACACGGTGCTGGAGGTCGTGCGCGGCCGGTCCGACGCGGTCGCCATGACCGGTACGCAGGCGATCATCGGCGAGCCGGGCGTCAAGCCGATCAACGAGGGCGGCGGCCCGATCGACCAGCCCGGCGGCTACGGCCCGCGCATGACGTGCGACCAGAACGGGTGCCGCGAGCTGAGCGACGGCAACAAGGACCGGCCCGGCGGCCAGGCGATCGAGCTGCAGCTGACCGGCCTGACCGGCGACGTCCGCACGTTCAAGCCGTTCCGCGCGGTCTCCGGCCAGTGGCTGGAGTTCGGCGGCGACCCGTCCCTCGCGCCGAGGCTGGTGCTCAACACCAAGGCGGCGGAGGCGTTCGAGCGCTACCGGGTGCCCGCCGAGATGCGCATCAACGGCGCGCCCACCAACGCCACCCCGCGCTTCATCGGCGTGGTCGACGACGGCAACTGGAGCCCCGCCGCCTACGTCCGCTCCGACGAACTGGCCAACTGGCTGCCCGCACAGGGCATGAGCGACGGCCGCAACGGTCCGGGCCTCCAGGTCCTGATGTCCCCGACCGCGTCCGACGTGGAACACGCCCTGCGCGCCCGCCTGGTCGCCGGTGGCGTGCCGGCCGACCAACTCCACGTGAACACGGTCAACACGTTGGAGCGCATGTCCACCGAGCTGAAGCTGATGCGCCTGATCTTCCTGGGCATGGCGGCGCTGGTGCTCCTGATCGGCGTGGCGGGCATCCTCAACGTCGGCCTGGCCACGGTCGGCGAACGGGTGGAGGAGTTCGCGCTGCGCCGGGCCGTGGGCACGCCCCGGTTGTTGCTGGCGGGGATCGTGCTGGCGGAGACGTTGCTGACCGGTTTGCTGACAGCGGCGGCGGCGATCGGCGCGGCGGTGGTCGGCCTGCGGGTGGCGGCGTCCCTGTTCGGCTCGCGTTTCCCGTCCCTGCAGGGCGTGGACTTCCCGTGGCAGGCCGGTGTGGCCGGCGTCGTGGCGGGTCTGGTGGCCGGCGTGCTGGGCGGCCTGGTGCCGGCGCTGCGAGCGGCCCGGATCCCGATCTCCACGGTGATGCGCGCGTAAAGCGGTTGGACCGCCGTGCCAGGCTTGTCGGCGTGCGAGAACGCGCGACGACCGGCAAGTCGGGCGCGGCGGTCAGCAGGCGACGGCGGCGCGCAGCGCCCAAGGGGCCTGGTGAGGTCACACCCCAACCCGGGCTTCTTGCTTGTGTCATCTCCGTATGGCCTGCCCGAAGGGCTACCACACTTTCCCGGGGTTGGGCCAAAAAGTTTTGCGAGGAACGAGCAAAAGTTTTTCGACCAACCCCGGGAAAGTGTGGTTGGCTCCGCCAGGCCATACGGAGATGACACAAGCAAGAAGCCCCCGCTCTTTCTTTTGCTTTTTGTCATCTTTGGCGGCCTGCCCGCCGGCGAGGCTCTTTTCGCTTTGAACTCAACGCTGACGCTCTCAAGCCCTCGCTTCGCGGGTCTGAACGCAACGCGCTCCGCGGTCTCAAGCTCGGACGCGCTTCGCGCTTGGGAGCGCTCCGCGCATTGGAACGCGCGAAGCGCTTGAAAGATCAAAAGCGCCTCGCCGGCGGGCAGGCCCCCGGGGGTGGAAGGGCGTCGGTTCGTTCCCCGTACGGCCTGCCGAAGGCAACCACCCTTGGGCCTTGTTCGCAACCGGTAAAGCGTGGTTGCAAACAAGACCCAAGCGCGGTTGGGCTGCGCCCAGGCCGTACGGGGAACGAACCGAGGCCCTTCCTTGGCTTGGCAGCCCTTCAAAAGCGGCGCGCCTGCGGCGCGAAAAGCGGGCGCGCCTCGTGTGGGGCTGGTCGGGAGTGTTACGGGCGGGCGGCTGGGGGGAGGGTGGAAAGGGTTGCCGTTGGCCAGGTCCATGGGTCCTCGCCCAGTTTGACCAATTCCTCGACCTGGAGCAGGCACCAGGGGGAGATCGGGCGCACGCCCGCCAGGACGGCGTGGGAGAAATCTCCCCACGGCACCCATTCGAACGAGTCCACCTCGTCCTCGTTCAGCACCGGGTCCCCGTCCAGCCGGCCGCGGAAGACCGGGCACATCTCGTTCTCCACCACGCCGTTCTCCATCACCGCGCGGTACCGGAACGTCGGTAGGACCAGGTCCAGCTCCACGCCCTCCACGCCCAGCTCCTCCGCCAACCGGCGGGTCACGGCGGTGGCCGCGTCCTCGCCCGGGGCCGGGTGGCCGCAGCACGAATTAGTCCACACGCCCGGCCAGGTCTTCTTGTGCAGCGCCCGCCTGGTCAGCAGCAGGCGGCCCGCGCCGTCGAACAGGTAGCTGGAGAACGCCAGGTGCAGTGGCGTGTCCGCGTGGTGCACGTCGGCCTTGTCGGCGACTCCGATGCTCGTACCCGACTCGTCCAGCAGCACGACTTGTTCCACGCGGATCACCCTGCCACAGGCCCCCCGGTCAGCGCGCGGCGGCAAGGGCCTCCGGGTTGCGGACCAGCTTGCCCGCCGCCGTCCTCGGCAGGGCGCGCAGCACGTGGGTCCGGCCGGGCAGCTTGAAGTCCGCCAAGCGCTCCCGGCACCACGCGGACAGCTCCGCCGCGGACAGCTCGTCGCTCTCCGTGCCGACGTACGCCTCGATCACCCCGTCGTGCACGGCGATCGCCTCGGTCACCAGCGGGTGGGCACGCAGCGTGGTCTCGATCTCCGTCAGGTCCACCTTCGCGCCCTGCACGACCACCAGGGAGTCGGCCCGGCCCAGCAGGCGCAGCGCGCCCCGCTCGTCGAACTCGCCCCGGTCTCCGGTGCGCAGCCAGCCGTCCAGGTAGCGCTCGCCGTCCTCGTCGCGCAGGTACGGGGACTCGTCCAGCGCGACCTCCACCAGGCCGTCGCGCACGCGGATGGTGGTGTCGGTCAACGGCTTGCCCACCGCCGGCCGGGTGGCCCCGGTGACGTCCATGGTCAGGGCACCGGTCTCGGTGGTGCCGAAGCACTCCCCCACCGGGAAGCCGTAGGCCCGGCCGAACGCCTCCGCGACCTCGGCCGGCATCAGCTCGCCGCCCGCGAACGCCGCCCGCACGGTCTTCAGCGCGGGCCGGTCGGCGGCCTCGGCCAGCAGGGCGAAGTGGAACGGCAGGCCGGTGATGAAGTCGACCTCGTGCCGCGCCGCCGCGCGCAGGACGTCGTCGGCGGTCGGGCGGGCGGCGAAGACCAGTTCCACGCCGGCCGCCAGCGAGTGCAGCAGGCCGCCCATCAGGCCGAAGCTGTGCGCGGTGGCGTTGAGCAGCAGCAGCTTCTCGCCGCGCTGGGTCATGCCCTCGGCCGCGCCGAACCGCATCACCTCGCGGATGACCGACTCGGTGCTGCGGCCGACGACCTTGGGCGTGCCGGTCGAACCCGAGCTGAACTGGACCAGGCGGTGCCGGGTGAGCGCGGGCAGGCCGTCCGGGCGCGGCTCGGTGACCAGCTCGTAGCGCTCGCGGAACGCGCCGGCGCCGCGCCCGGTGGACCGGACGACGAACTGGGGCCGGCTCAGGCCGCGCAGCACCTCGACCTCGGCGGGCTTGAGGCGGTGGTCGATGGAGACGACCCGGGCGCCCAGGCTCCACAGGGCCAGCACCACCTCCAGCTGGGTGAAGCTGGGCGGCACCTGGACCGCGACCGTGCTGCCCTCCCCCACCCCGGCGGCGGCGAACAGGCCCGCCTCGGCGGCCACGGACTCCCGCAGCCGCCCGTGGGTCACGGTGTGGTCGTGGGTGAACACCGGCACGTCGTCGCCGTGGCGGCGCAGCAGGTCGGTGACGAACTCGCGCATCGGGTCAGGACTCCTTGCAGAACTCGCCGATGGGGATGCCCACGTGCCGCTGCTCGGTCGCGATGTACCCGAGCAGCTCGTCGCCGCGCTCCAGCTCGGTGACGTTGCGGACCTTCCCGCCCGGCCCGAGCACCCGGACGTGCCAGTCGTCCTGCACGGTGAGGCTGACCTCCACGCCTTCCGGTGAGTGCGCGGTGATGGTCAGGATGGGCCGGGACTCCAGCTTGGCCCGGCCGACGGTGACCTTGCGGGTGCGGCCCTCGGAGTCCACCGCCAGCACGGTGCTGCCGGAGCGCAGCTCGGACAGGTAGTTGGTGCGGTTGTCGGGGCCGAGCACGTAGGAGTGCAGCGCGCCCGCGTTGACCCGGAACGGCCGGGTCGGCATGTACGGCAGCGGGTGGGTCTCGCTGCAGCACAGGATGAAACCGGAAGAGAACGAGCCGACCAGGATGCCCTCGTCCTCGCGGAAGTGCGAGCACGTGTCCACGCAGACCCGGTCGCCCAGGCCGTTGTGGGCGATGCCGGCCACGGTCAGGGTGGTCAGGGTCAGCGGCGGGGTCGTGGCCTCCAGCAGGCGGGCCAGGTCGAACACGTCGGTGGCGTCGCGGGGCGCGAGCAGGACGCCGTCCGAGCCGTGCTCCAGCACGTCCAGGACGATGGCCGCCTCCTCCAGGTCGGCGACCTCGGTGACCAGCTTGCCGGGCGCGCCGTCGGCGGCGGCGATGACGATCTCCAGCGGGATCTTCGTCGGGTCGGTGAACGCGACGATCGTGTGCTCCAGCCGCACGGCGGCGTCGCAGGCGAGCTTGAGCGTCCGGTCGTCGCCGACCCGCACGAACGCGGCGGTGGCGGTGAGCCGGTCCAGCCGGTCCCGGTCGTCCACGACGACGGCGACCAGGTGCGGGCCGTCCACCGGCTCGGGCGCGACCAGCACGCGGGTGACCGTGGGCGGCAGCGTGTCCAGCAGGGCGGGGTCGTCGGACACGATCCCGGCCAGCCGGGCGTGCAGGGTGGCGTCGACCACGGACTCGCGGTGCGCCTCGGGGACGGTTCGGAGGTCGATCCAGGCGAACTTCACGCCAGACTCCAGGGTTGCGGGACTGTGATCAGGACACGGCGCCGGACATGGCCGGCACCAGGTCGGCGGGGTCTTCGGCGTGGATGACGGAGGCCAGTTCGGCCACCAGCGACATCGGCTGCGGCGAGGTGAACACGCGCCGCCCCACGGCCAGGCCCGCGCAACCCATCGCCATCGACGCGCGCGCGTAGTCCACGAGGCTGCCGCCGGTCGCCGGACCGCCCGCCACCAGGACCGGGATGGGGCAGCTCTGCACCACCTCGGCCATCCGCTCCACGGGCAGCGCGAGGTTGGTCTTCACGATGTCCGCGCCCAGGTCCACGGCGATGTTGACGACGTGGGCGAGCAGGGCGGGGTCGGTGGTGTCGGCGATGCGCGGCCCGCGCGGGTAGACCATCGCCACCAGCGGCACGTTCCAGGCGTCGCAGGCGTTGGCGACCACGCCGAAGTCGGCGAGCTGCCGTTCCTCGGTGTCCGAGCCGATGTTCACGTGCACGCTGACCGCGTCGGCCCCCAGCCGCAGCGCCTCCTCCACGTCGCCGACGAGCACCTTCGCGTTGGCGTCGGCCATGTGCGCGGTGCCGGCGCTGAGGTGGACGATCAGCGCGCAGCCGCCGAGCAGCATCGGGTCGAGGGTGCGCACGCGTCCTTTGTGGACGATGATGGCGTCGGCGCCGCCGACGACGACCGAGGAGATCAGGTCGGGCCACCGGTCGCGCGGCACGACCGGTCCGTCCGAGACGCTGTGGTCGAGCGGGACGAAGAGGTACCTGTCGTCACGCGGACGGGAAAGGCGTCGCAGCCGCAACGCTTTCCTCATGTCGCTCACACCTCCCCAGGATTGGCGGTAGCCACGCTGAAGACTGGTCGAGACCCGACTCTTGCGGGGAGGTGGCACCTGGCGATAACTCGTCAGTTATGCACCTGTTGGAGCAACGGAGTGCGGCGAACCCTCCACGCTGTGTCAACCTTTCACACTCGCACGGTCGGTTCTGGACGTGATCCGGTTGCCCTAGGCTGCGGCAGTGCACATGGAGCTGAGACACCTCCACGTTGTGCTGACCGTGGCGGAGGCGGGCAGCATCAGCCGGGCCGCCTCCGTCCTCAAGATCGCGCAAGCCGGGCTGACCGCGCAGCTGCGGCGCATCGAACGGGGCTTCGGTGGTCCGCTGTTCCTGCGGCGCAGCGACGGCGTGGAGCTGACCGAACTCGGCCGCCACGTCGTGCTGAGATCGCGTGACCTGGTGGAACGGTTCGACGACCTGATGGTGACCGCGCGCAGGCTGGCCGCGCAGACGGGCGGCGAGGGCATCCGCCTGGGCGGCGTGGCCGGCGCTCCCACGCCGCTGCTGGTGGACGTGGCGCGCGACATGATGCCCAACCAGCCCAGGACGACCCACGTGGAACGCAGTTGCGACGCGGTGCTGGACCTGGTGCGCACGGGCAAGCTGGACGTGGCGCTGGTGGT
Source organism: Saccharothrix sp. NPDC042600 (assembly GCF_040647305.1). Lineage (NCBI taxonomy): Bacteria > Bacillati > Actinomycetota > Actinomycetes > Pseudonocardiales > Pseudonocardiaceae > Saccharothrix > Saccharothrix sp. NPDC042600. The sequence continues at coordinate 65,858 of NZ_JBEZBW010000023.1, forward strand.
GGAGTTCCCCCAGAGTCCACTGCGGATTCCCGAAGAGGTGGACTGCCGCGCGGTGGTGACCGAACCGATGCTGGTCGGCGTCTCGGCGGGGCACCGGCTGGCCGGGCGCGGCGAGATTCGGCTGTCCGAACTGGCCGATGAGGACTGGGCGGTGCCGGACGAGAACTACGGCGGCGGCCGGGTGAACCTGCACCTGGCGTGCGAGGCGGCCGGGTTCACGCCGCGGTGCGTGCACTTCGGCGTGGACCCGGTGTCGGCGGCGGAACTGGTGCGCTCGGGCCACACGGTGGCCTGCTTCTTCCCCACCGGGCGGGAATTGCCCGGCGTGGTGCTCAAGCCGGTGGTGGGCAGCCCCGTGCACCGCCGCGTGCTGCTGGTGTGGCAACGCGACAGCGCGGCGGAGCGGTACGTGGACGACCTGCACGCGCGACTCCTGCGGGCCTACCAGGAACGGGTGCGGGGCCAGTCCCGGCCGGCCACGCTGGCCGCGGCGGCCAGCTGACCCGGTCAGGCGGCGTTCCGGTTCCGCGTGGCGAAGTAGCCCACGACCGCGGCCAGCAAGCCGGACACGGCCATCACCGGCCACACCGCGTGTCCCATGCGCAGGAACAGGAAGCCGCCCAGCACCGGCCCCAGCGCCGCGCCCAGCCCGAACATGAACTGGAAGCTGCCGATGTAGCGGCCCTTGAGGTGCGCCGGTCCCGCCATGCCCGGGTAGGCGAAGACGACCGGGCCGCCGATGATCTCGCCGAACGTCCACACCAGGGTGCCGATCACGATCACCGCCGGCCCCAGCGGCAGGCCGTACAGGGCCACGCCGACCGCGGTGAGGGCGTACGCCGTGAAGACCACCAAGCGGGGCTTCATGTTCTGCGTCTTCTTGGTGACGACCAGTTCGAGCAGGATCACCGCGCCGCCGTTGAGCGCGACCGCCAGCGTGTACCAGAAGATCGGCACGCCCGACGCGGCCACGTCCAGCGGCAGTGTGGACAGGTACTGCACGTACACCACGGCGTTGAAGAAGGTTGCCACCAGGTACAGCAGGTAGCGGCGGTCGCGGAAGAGGTCGGCGTAGCTGCCGGTCTCCGCAGCGCTTTCCGAAGGTCCCGTCGTGGCCGTCTTGGCGGGCAGGGCGTAGAAGGCCAGCACCGCGTAGCCCAGCGCCACCGCCGCTTCACCCCAGAACAGCAGGTGGTAGCTGTCGCCGCCCAACTGGTAGAGGCCGAACCCGATCAGCGGCGCGGCCGTGGTGCCCAGGTTCAGTCCGAACCGGTACATCGCGAAGACCATGACCTGGCGGTCGTCGTCGGTCAGTTCGGACAGCAGCGTCGCCGAAGCCGGCCGGTAGATCTGGCTGATCGCGCCCAGCAGGGCCACCGCGCCGATGAGCAGCCCGTAGTTCGGCAGGTACAACAGGGACGCGGTGAGCGCGGCCGCGCCCGCCATGCCCAGCACCGTCGAGTTCCGCGCGCCCAGGCGGTCCGCGAGAGCGCCGCCGATCAGCACGCCCACGACGTTGCCGATGCCGAACACGCCCAGCGCGGTCGCGGCCTCGCCGGCCGTGTAGCCGCGCGAGGTCATGAACAGCACCAGGAAGATGTTGAGGAAACCGCCGACCTTGTTGACGAAGACGCCGCCCAGCACGGCTTTGACGGCCAGGGGTGACTCGACGAACGTGCGCCAGACGCCGGCGGACTTCGCTTCTTCGGTCGTCGTCATCACGCGCTCTTGACGTCCAGCGCGGCCTCTGCCGCGTCCAACCGGGACGCCACCTCGGCCCGCGAGGCGCCGACCGCGATGGCGAACGCGATCCGGCCCCACACCGTGCCCTTCGGCGGCGGCGACACGACCGCGCCCGGCTGCGCCACGGTGACCACCCGGTCGATGCCCTCGGGCAACGCGGCTTCGTTGAAGGACAACGAACCCAGGGTCGTGTCCTCCTCCTCGACGTAGAAGAACCGGATGCCCGCGACGCGGCGGCGCTTCGGCTCGACGTCCACCGGCCGGCCGGTCGCCGCGCCGGCCGCCACCAGGCCCGGGTCGATGCCCGTCGCGAGCAGGCCGAGGTAGGGGATCATGTCGCCGCCCAGGCGGCCGTTGACCTCGATCACCTTCGGACCGTCGGCGGTCAGCATGTACTCGGAGTGGGTCGTGCCGTCGGTGAAGCCGAGCGCCTCGTGCGTGTCCTGCAACGCCTTGAGCAGCACCGGGTCGGTCAGCAGCGGGTCGTCCGCGTCGACGAAGTGGCCGACCTCCTCGGCGTAGGGCTGGTAGCCGACGACCTTGCGCCCGACGAACAGCGGGGTCACGCGGCCGTCGCGGACCACCGAGTCGACGCTGATCTCCTCGCCGGACACGAACTCCTCGACCAGGACCGGCTGGTCGGTGTCGAACACGACCGGCTCGGGCGCGCGGGCGCTCTCGGTGAACCCGAAGTTCGCGCGCACCTCGCCCTCGTCGTGCACCTTCACCACGCCCAGGCTCGCGCCCAGCCCGCGCGGCTTGAGGATCGCCGGGTAGCCGACCTCGGCGGCGGCGGACACGGCCTGCGCCACCGTCTTCACGGCGATCGACCGGGGCTGCGGCACGCCCGCCGCGTCCAGCGCCGCGCGCGTCTTCCCCTTGTCCCGCAACCGCCACACGACGTCCGGGTCGCCGTTGCGCAGGCCCAGTTCGCGCGCGATGAACGCGGTGGCGTGGATGCGGACCTCGTCCCAGCACAGGACGCCCGCGATGGGGTCGCGCGCGTGCAGCTTCGCGGCCTCGGCGGCCATCGCGGGACCGTCGGTGGTGCTGGGCAGCACGGTCCAGCCGGTGACGTGCTCCCTCTCCCAGCCCGGTTCGGCGGTCAGGAACAGGTGGACGCGGTACTCCTCGCCGATCGAGCGCAGCAGGTACTCGCGGTACAGCCGCATGCCCGTCGCGACCACGAGCAGCAGCGGCCGGTCCGCCTCGGTGCCGGTCATCCGTTCACGCCCCCACATTTCCCGAAAATGGCCGTGCGGATTATGTGCCCCCATCCGGTCCGGCGACAGCCCGAGGCCGAACGGCTCATTGAAAAGCCTTATGGCTGTTCAGCTTTACGATGCGCGGGTGACGCACACCGGACATGTCGGAGTGGCACCGGACTACCGGCACACTTCGAAAACCGCTCACGCCGTCCCGGCCCACGACGTGGTCGTGCCCGGCGGCCGGTTCAAGTGGTACGACGTCGTCCGCGACGACGAGGTGATCACCGAGGAGGACCGGGCGCTCGCACGCAGGACGGTGCTGGACGCGCTGGAATCGGGAGCCGTCCCGGCGGCGCTGGGTTTCGTCGTGCTGCACCTCAGCGGCGGCCGCCACTTCCTCGCGGTGTGGACGTGGCGCAACGAGAACGAGTTGTGGCAGACGTTGTTCGTGCGCGGGCGGGGCGATTTCCGCGCGGTGTCCGGCCGTGGGCACACACCCGTGATGTGCGTGTGGGAAATGGGGCCCGTGGTGCACGAGCAGCAGGCGTGGGTGCGGTTCCTGCACACGTCCCGGGACGCCGCGGCGGTCGAGGCGTACCTGGCCGACCGCGCGTCCGGCCCGGTGGGCTAGTCCACTGTGGACTACTCGGCGTGGCGCAGGACGCTTTCCACCTCGGTGCGGAACGCGTCCACGCCGTCCTGGCCCTCGGGCGCGCCGTGGGCCTGGAGCAGGTGCAGCAGCGCGACGCCGCTGGCCGACCGGCGCGCTTGGGCGCGGAACGAGAACGCGGCCTCGTAGACGGTGACGGCGATGGCGAGCGCGGCGGCGACGGTGGCCAGGAACCCCCACATCGCCCGCCGCCCCGGGTCCGCCACGGCGACCGCGCCCAACGCCGCCGCGCCCGTGTAGAGCAGGACGGTGCCGGCGGTGGTCCAGCGCAGGGCTCGGGCGTAGCGGGTGCGGGTGTGTTCCAGGGCGGCGAGGCGGTCGCCGACGCGGTGGCGCAGGTAGGCGCGCAGGAACTGCTCGCGGTGGTCGGCGAGGACGGCCGGGGTGAGGACGAGCGGTTCCTTCGGCCGTGGTGCGGGCGACGGTCGCGGTGCGGGCGACGGTCGCGGTGCGGGCGACGGCTTGGGGGACGGCGCGGCGGACGGTGTGGGCGCGGTGAGGCGCTCGGACACGTCCGAGGGGGCCTCGGGCCGCGCGCTGTCCACCGCCACGGTCGCCGCGTCGGGCTTGGGGTCGTCTTCGCTCGTCATGCGTTGCTCACCGGTTCGTGGCGGTGGCGGGCCACCTCGGTCGCCAGCTCGCGGGAACGCTCCTCGCGTTCCGCGTCCGTGGCGGCCGGCGGCGCGGCCAGGTGGTCGAAGTACAGCGCCCGCAACTGCTCGGCGCGGGCGCGGGCGTCGGGGTTCTCGCCGCCCCGGGCCAGCACGGTCAGCACGGCGGCGCCCGCACCCGCCACGGCGACCAGCACGCCCGGCCACGGCACGTCGCGCAGCCAGACCTGCAACGCCCCGAACGACACGGTCGCGAACCCGGCCGCGACCGCCAGCAGCACCAGCAGCCGGGCGCGCTCGCGTTCGCGCAGCGCCGCGGTCTCCTGCTCGTGCAGCACGGGCGCGACGACCTGGTTGGCGTCGTGGATCGCGTCGGCCAGCAGCGGGTAGTCCAGCACGTACCCGGGATCGACCACGGGACGCTGCGCCGGCGCCCGGAACCGCAAGCTCGGGAACACCCGCACCGGCCGCACGGGCGCGGCGAACTCCCGCGACCCGAGCACGCGGTGCAGCACCGCGACGATCCGGTCCGGCCCCTCGTCCAGGTGCACGACGGCGACCTGTCCGCCGCGGGTCAGCACGGCGAGGTCGTCGTCGCCCGGCGCGCCGCGCGCGATGTCGTCGGCCAGCCCGCCGGTGCCGGCGAGCACGAGCAGCGGCCGGTCCCGGCCCAGGTGCTCGACCAGCGCGGCGCGCGCCACGTCGTCGCCGCCGGCCAGCACGGCCAGGGCGGGCCGCCGGCCCGCGACCGCGTCCACCGTCCGGACCAGCGCGGGCACCTCCTCGCCCCACTGCGAGCCGGGCACGAGCACGACCGTGTCGTGGTTCGCGTTGAGACGCACCTCACCCGGGGCCGGCTGGACGTCCTCGGCCGCGACCCGCCCGGACGGCGCGACGCCGACCAGCCGGGGCCGGCGGCCGTCGAGGGCCTGGGCGGCCAGGCCGGTGAGGTGGGCGACCCCGGTGTCGGCGCCGCCGGTGATCACGGCCGCGTCCCGCTGCACGGCCGTGACCAGCACGGATCGCAGCACGGGCAGCAACGCGGCGGCCAGGTCGGTGTCGAGGTCGCCGGACGCGCCGAGCAGCAGCACGACCGGCCGGCCGCGCGGCAGACCGAACGCCCGCGCCCGGATGTCGGCGTCGGGGTGGGCCAGTCGGCGCACCCGCGGACCCGCTGTGGACATGCCGGGCACCCTAGCGCCGCCTCACGTCGATTTCACCCGTCAGAGGAACGAATCTTTTTCACGGGTACCATTCGGCCGTGCAGATCGACCCCGCCGAGATGGAAATCGCCCTGCGGGTCCTCGCCCAGGTGGATGAACTGGACACCGAGCACCCGGACGCGGTGGTCATCAGGCGGGCGACCGCGGGCATCTGGAAGAACCTCCGCAAGCGCCGCAAAGCCGCCAAGCGCGCGGCCGTCACGCTGGCCGACCGGGCCGTGATCGAGGCCACGGCCACCGGTTCCCCGTCGCGCATCGACGACGAGACCCGCGGCATCCTGCTCAAGGAGCCGGAACCGGGCACGGTCGTCGGCACCCTCCAGCGCGCCCGGTCGTGCTACACGTGCAAGACCCGGTACACCGAGGTGGACGCGTTCTACCACCAGCTGTGCCCGCCGTGCGCGACCCTCAACCGCAGCCGCCGCGACGCCCGCGCGGACCTGACCGGCAAGCGCGCCCTGCTCACCGGCGGCCGGGCGAAGATCGGCATGTACATCGCTTTGCGCCTATTGCGCGACGGGGCGCACACGACCATCACCACGCGGTTCCCCCACGACGCCGTGCGCCGGTTCGCGTCGATGGAGGACAGCGCGGACTGGCTGCACCGGTTGCGCGTGGTGGGCATCGACCTGCGCGACCCGAGCCAGGTGGTGCGCTTGGCGGACACCGTCGCCGCCGACGGACCCCTGGACATCCTGATCAACAACGCCGCGCAGACCGTGCGCCGGTCGCGGGACGCTTACGCGCCGCTGGTCGCCGCGGAGTCCGCGCCACTGCCGTCCGGCCCGCTGCCGGAACTGGTGACCTTCGGCCACACGTCCTCCGCGCACCCCGTGGCGCTGACCGGTTCTCTGGCCGACACCATGCCCGAGGTGACCGCTCTGGCCCTGACGGCCGGTTCCACGCAGATCGACGCCGGCGGGCTGGTCCCGGACGTCCACCACTCGAACAGCTGGGTGCAGCGGGTGGAGGAGGTGGACCCGGTGGAGCTGCTGGAAGTCCAGCTCTGCAACAGCACGGCGCCGTTCATCCTCATCTCGCGCCTGCGGCAGGCGATGGCGGCCGCACCGGCCCGCCGCAAGTACGTGGTGAACGTGTCGGCGATGGAAGGCCAGTTCTCCCGCGCCTACAAGGGCCCGGGCCACCCGCACACGAACATGGCCAAGGCGGCGCTGAACATGCTGACCCGCACCAGCGCGCAGGAGATGCTGGAAACGGACGGCATCCTGATGACGGCCGTGGACACCGGCTGGATCACCGACGAACGCCCCCACCCGACCAAGCTGCGCCTGGCGGCCGAGGGGTTCCACGCGCCGCTGGACCTGGTCGACGGCGCGGCCCGCGTGTACGACCCGATCGTCCGCGGCGAACAGGGTGAAGACCTGTACGGCTGCTTCCTGAAGGACTACGCCCCCGCTCCGTGGTGACCCGCCCGTCCCACGACCCGGAGGAGTAGCAACGGGTGTGGGCCGATCGGGTGGGGACCGCCCCGGAGCCGGCCCGATGTGCCACTGTCCGTCGGTAGGCTGGAGCGGTCGCCGGGCGTGGGGGGTGGGCATGGGTTGCGGGCGGGGGCGGTCGGGGACCGTCCTGGTGCGCGCCAAGGGCGGCACGCGATGACGCGGCCGATCAACCCCTTCCCCCTGCCCGGGTGGGAGCGCACGCCGATGCGGCCCCTGCGGCCCTGGGAGCGCACCGCCCACCGCGACTACTACGTCGACGTCGACGGCGCCGAGGCCGCCTTCCAGCAGTTCCAGCAAGAGCTCGGCGACCTCGCCGGCGTGCTGGAGGACGGCCGCCTGGTCCTGGTCACCGGCGAGTCCGGGTGCGGCAAGACCGCGCTGCTCAACCGGTGCGCCGACTGGACCGCCGTCGCCCTCGCCGAGCGCGGCCTGAAGGGCGTCGTCGTCGACCTGACCGGGTGCCTGCCCGAGGACGAGGAGCTGTCCATCCAGCAACGCCTGGAACAGGTCTGCGACCAGCTCTTCGACCGGCTCGTCGACGCGCGGGCCCTGCGCCCCGAAGAGGTCGAGGCCACGCGCGGTGACCGGGACAACCCGCAGCGCGTCTTCCCGCGCCTGGCCCACCTGCTGCGCGACGACGTGGTCCTGCTCGTCCTGCTGCCCTCGCCCAACGAGCTGCTGGACGAGGTGGTCCGGTACGCCAAGCAGTTGAGCAGCCCGCGCGTGCTGTTCTTCGCCGAGTCCGCGTTCTTCCGCGCCGACGACATCGCGGAGCTGGTGCGGCGGACCGAGGCGTGGGTCCCGCCGGTCACCCTGCTGGTCGGCAAGCTGGAGACCGGCGACCAGCACCGCTTCGCCAAGGACCGGCTCCTGCGTCACACCGACGTCGGAACCTATCCCCAACTGAGTGATCAGGCGGTCGAATTGCTCGGCAAGATCTGTCAATCCGTCGCCATGCTCCAGCGGATCCTCCACGGAACGTACGAGCGGAAGCTCACTTCCGGACTAAGCTACACCGATACCGATCTGGTGACGGTGGACGACATCAGGGCGTACCTGAACGGACTGGGGATGCAGCCATGAGCGGCAGCGACGACCTCCCGCCCGCGCGGAAGAACCCCTTCTCGCCGATGGCGGTCGCCCTGATCATCGACGACTTCCAGGACGACTTCGACTCCGTCGACGTCACCATCGCCACCGACGCGACCCGGCAGGCCGTCGCCCACCTCGACGCCTACCTCGACGGCCCGCCCGGCACGGGCACGGTGTTCGCCGTGCTCGGCGACTACGGCACCGGCAAGACCCACCTCGCCGTGCGCCTGGTCCGCCACGCCCGGCGCGCGCTGGACGACCCGACCCGCGCCCTGTACCTGGAGGCGACCGCGGACAGCTTCATCGAGCTGTACCGCCGGTTCATGCAGCGGCTGGGCCGCGAGGGCGTGCGGGCGCAGGTCAGCGACTACTACGCCGACATCGTCGCGGACTCGTTGCAGAGCACCGGGTTGACCGCGGACACCCTGGACTGGCTGGGCAGCCGGCAGCTGGAGCCGCAGGAGGTCGTGGAGCGGCTGGGGCTGATGGAGAGCGCGCTGCTGCGCAAGGTCCAGGACACGCTGCGCCACGTCACCAACAACAAGGACTTCGGCACCGCGCTGACCCTGTTGCTGCGCCCGGGTTTCGAGCACGCGGTGTGGTCGTGGCTGCTCGGCGGCGCGCCGGACCAGGTGCTGGTGGAGCGCGGCATCACCACGCCGATCGACACCGAGGTCGCGGCGCTGGAGGCGATGGGCGTGTTCGCCCTGCTCTTCGGCGGCCGGCAGCGGCGGTTCGTGCTCGCGCTGGACGAGCTGGACAAGATCTTCTCGGCGGACAAGCAGCCGCAGGCGCAGACGATGGCCGCGTTCCAGACGCTGTTGCAGGTGTTCGCCAAGGCGGGCGCGTGCCTGGTGCTGTGCGGGCTGCCGGAGTTCAAGGCCGTCCTGCCGCCCGCGGTGCGCCAGCGCATCCCTTACACGGTCACGATGTCGGGTCTGAGCCACGCGCAGGTCCGCGAGTTCATCGTGCGTGCCCAGGAAGCGCAGGCCCAGGAGGCGCAGGCCCGGGAGGCGCGGACCGGCCGGTCGGGCCTGGCGCCGTTCACCCCGGAGACCGTCCGGTACCTGCGGGACGTGGCCGGCGGCAACACCCGCAACGTGGTCCGCCTGTGCCACCGCGTCTTCCGGCTGGTGGACGACCGGGCGCGGGCGACCGGCGACCCGGACGCGACCGCCACCGACGACATGGTCCGGCAGGCCGCCCGGGAGCTGTTCGGCTCGCTGAGCGCCGACGACCTCGACGGCGCGGTCCGGCGGCTGCTGGACGCCAACGGCTGGGAGTACTGGCACAACCACCTGCTGGGCACCGGCGAGGAGTCCAAGGCCGAGTTCTGGGTGACCTTCCCCGACCGCGACGGCGGCTGCGCGGTCCTGCTGGAGGGTTCGCTGCTGGACAACGACGACGTGACGCGCGTGATGCGCCGGGTGTCGGCGGTCCGCGAGGCCCAACCGGACGCGCAGGTCGTGGTGCTGGTCAACGGCGTGCTGACCGACGGCGTGGCGATCCAGCTGCGCGAACCCCTGGGCCGCGACCCGCTGGTGTTCTCCGAACGCTCGTTCGCCGAGGACTTCAAGGCCCTGGTCGGCGCGACCGGCATCCCCTCGGAGCAGGACCCGGTGTCCGCGCTGCGCCAGCGCATGGACCAGCTCTCCCGCCAGCAGGCCGGGATCTACGGGTTCATCGAGCAGCTGGCCGAGCACGTGGACGGCGTGCGCACGTCGTCGGACCGCCAGTTCGGCGCGATCGGCCGCCAGCTCAACCTCCTGGTCGGCACGTCCCCAGGCCGCACGCCACAGGACAGCCGGCTGCCCGGCGAGGTGGAACGGCTCTTCCGCGACGCCGTGGACGCGCTGGAGGGCCTGGTGCAGGTGGACCTCATGCTGGGCGAGGCGTTCGACTTCGCGCCGGCGCGGACGCAGGAGGCCGTGCACCGACGCCTGCGGACGCCGGAGTTCACCGACGCGGCGGCGAAGGCGATCCTGATCCAGAGGACGGTCCTGGCGTTCCGCTCGGCGCTGGCCGAGTGGTACCGCACCCATTCCGACACACCGGACCCGGAAGACCGCCTGGAACAATTGTGCGGGATCTACGACGACATCGTGGAATTCCTGCCGCTGTTCGACCTGGACCCGTTGTTCGTCCTCCCGCCGTGGACGGCCCGCGGCGGCGGAGTGGTCGCGGACGTGAGCCAGACGACCCGCCGAACCCGGGTGCACGACGCGCTGCGCAATTTCAGCCCCCGCGTCCGCCGCGCGGTCGTCAAGGGATTGCAGGGAAACGCCTAAAGCCTGCTAACGCGATGATCGTGGCGCTGAAGGCGGCGGAACCAGTGCGGCAGCGCGATGTCCAGGAGGTTGGTCAGCCTGGTGATGGGTGGCTTGCCCCCGGTGGCGGAGCGGGCTCGCCGGTAGGGTCTGGTTCGTTTCGGCGTGACGCCGAGGTCGGCGCGGGTGTGGGCCAGGCGTGAGCCCGGTGGGCGGCGCCGTTGTCGGACATTGTCGCGGCCTCGGCGGCCGGCCAGTTCTACTCGACGATCAGACGCGCCGGACGTGGCCGGGCACGCGGGTGAACGCCGCGTCAGGGTGGGGCACGGAGCCTCCGGGCGTGTGAAGCGGTTTCTAGACCTCACTCCTGGTACTGCGGAATCCGGCTCCCTGGAACGCCGGGACCACGGTCACCTTCGGCACGGCGGGCTGCACGCGGTCGTAGACGCCGTTGGTCAGGGCGTGCAGGAAGTTGACCACCACCACCGCCGGGGCCACCACGGCGATCGCGCCCGGGAAACCCGGTTCGAGCAGCAACGCCAGGATGATCGCCGTCAGCCCGTTCTGCTGCCCCAGCGACAGCCGCATCCGGTCGCCGCGCCACCGCTTGGGCAGCGTCAGCACCCACGCCACCGCGCCCTGGGCGAGGAACGCCGCCGCACCCAGCACCGCGCCCACGGCCGCGAGCGCCCACGAGAACTCGAACGCCAGCACCAGCCCGACCGCGAAGGTGGCGGCGAACATGCCCGCCTCGGCCAGGCCGTCCACCCACCTGCCCAGGTCCGGCCGGAAGAACAGGCCGATCAACGCCAGCGCCAGCAACAGCGAGTACGTCACCGCCACGTACCCGATCGCCACGACGACCGCCGCCGAGAAGGCGTGCAGCACCACCCGCGCGAAGCGGCCGGACACGGCCACCCCGTGCCGCCGCACCAGCCGCCACACCAGGAAGCCGCCGCCGGCCAACGCGAGGTTGAGCGCGAAGTTGGCCGTGAACGCGCCGAACCCGCCCACCGCGCCGCCCTGCAGCGCGAACGACGTGATGTAGACCGTCAACAGCACCGTGATCGGGTCGTCGAACGACGCCCACGCCGACAGCAGCGCCTTCGCCGAGTCCGACATCTTGGACTTGGCCCGCACCGCCGCCACCGACAGCGGGTCGATCTGGGCGACGGCCACCGCGAACACCAGGTGCTCCGGCTGCCGGTACACCAGGAACATCACCCCGAAGATCAGGGCCACTTTCGCGAGGACACCGAGCGTGACCGCGAGGACGACCGTGCGCAACTCCCGGCGGAATTCGTCGATCACGATGCCGCTGGTGCTCGCGTACAGGCCGAAACCGAGCAGCGCGGTGATGAACAGGGAATACGCCGAAGAACCCTCGACATCGCTCAGCTCCGCCCGCCACGCGACGAACCACCCCACGCCCAAGGCGGCTAACAGCGCGGCCGATCGCAGAGCGGGCGTCACCATTTCACGGTAGGCAACCGAATGGCCCCCTTCAAGGCCCGAATGGAGTGAGCCCGGCGGCCAGTCGTGACAGCCGGTCGTCGGCGTTGCTCACCCGCGCCTGGTCGATGGTCACGCCCGCCAAGTACTCGCCGGGACCCAGCCGGTAGTAGTAGACCGCGCCCATCTCCACGTCCAGCACGGCCCGCGCGAGCAGGCCGCCGACCACCGGGCGCAGCGCCCGGTTGAGCTTGGTGACCAGGCCCCCCAGTTCACGGAGGAAGCCCGCGTAGAACCGGCGCCGGGCCTCGACGGTGATCTGCTTGAAGAACGGGGCCAGCGACGGGTCGCCCAGGTGGTCCACCATGGTCAGCACCTCGCCGCCCGCCACGTGCGCCACCACGTGCAGGTCCTCGGCGCGGGCCGCCGCCGCGCACTCCGCCAGGCGGCCGTCGCCGGCCGTCACGAACGGGTCGCGCGGGCCGGCGCCGGGCAGCGGCACGGGGCCCTCCGCCGTCTCCCAGCCGCCGGGGTTGAGCGAGCCCAGGCTCAGCTCGGCGCGCAGCGCGGTGGCCAGTTCGGCGACCGCCCGGTCGGCCTCGTCCACCGCCGGGTGGCCGAACAGCGGTCCGGTGCCGGCGTGGTCGAGGACCAGGCCGACGACGTGCTCGGTGGGCACGACCGAGTCGCAGAACAGCGCGCCCTCCTCGGTGTGCAGCACGAGCCGGATCAGCCGGCCCGTGCGCACCTCCTGCAACGCCCGGTCCAGCGCCGTGACCTGGAACGTCAGGTGCCGGCCCAGGCGCTTGAGCTCCTCGCGCCTGCTGCCGCCGGGCAGCGCGTCGGGCGCGGGCGGCGGGTCGCCCAGCGCGTCCACGCCGAAGTCGAACACGCCGCTGCTGTAGTGGGCCAGGTAGTGCAGCGCGGGGCTCTTGAGGATGGCCGCGCGGCACGCGTGCCGGGTCGTGTCGAACTCGGGGCCCAGGTGCTCGGCCTCCTCCTCGTACAGCTCCACGCTTCCTCCGGGGCGCTCAGGTGTGCGGGATGTCCACATCGCACTCCAGCCAGTCCTCGTCGGCCGGACCGAGGCTCAGGTTGTGCGCGGCGGCGGCCGTGTGGGGGTGGTCGGGGCCGAGGAACTCGACGCAGTCGGCGTGCGCGGCGGTGATCAGCGCGGTCGCCGTCGCCGTCTCGCCCGCCGACATCCGCACGCGGGCCTCGTCGACGGCGGCGGCGAGCGTCCACGGGTGCGTGTCGCCCAGCCGGGCGCGCAGCACGGCCGCCGCGGCCTCGACGTTGGCCACCGCGCCGGGGTGGTCGCCCGCCGCGCGCAGCGCGAGCCCGAGGCCGAGGCGGCACAGCGCGAGGAACGGGTGCTGCTCGCGCACGCCCTCCAGCGCCGCGAACCCGTCCAGCGCGGTGCGGGCCAGCTCGACGGCGAGGTCCGGGTCGCCGCCGACGCGCCGGTGGTCGTTGGCGAAGCTCAGCCGGCAGCCCAGGGTGAACGGGTGGTCGGACCCGACCAGCTCGCGGAAGTCCCGCAACGCCTTGCCGGTGCGCTCCTTGGCCGCGCGGGTGCGCCCGGCCAGCCGCAGCGCCACGGCGTACTGCCAGTGCACCCGCACCTGCACCACGTTCAGCTCCGGCCGCAGGCTCTGCAGCTTCTGCGACGCCTGCAGCAGCGATTCCAGCGCCTCCGGGTAGCGGCCCAGTTCCCGCTGGTAGAGGCCCACCTGGGCGAGCGTGCTCCAGGTGAACTCGTCGCGTTCGCCGAACAGCCGCCGCCGGCGGCGGAAGTTGTCCTCCTCCAGCGCCAGCGCGCCCACCACGTCACCGGACAGGAACATCGACAGCGCCAGGTTGTGCGCGGCGCGGCGGGTGTCGGGGTGGTCCTCGCCGACGACCGTGCGCAGGCCCTCCCAGGTGGCCTGGTCCTCGGCCAGCGCCTCGGCGAACAGGCCCAGGCCGCGCAGGTCGCCGCCCCGGCCGCGGGCGGTGATCAGCGGCTGCGGGTGCAGCAGGTCCAGGGCGCGGCGTTGCTGGGCCAGGGCGAGGTCGTCCAGGCGCAGCGCCTCGGCCGGTTCGCCCAGCACGCGGTGCACGTTGGCCAGCTGCGCGGCCAGGCGGTTGCGCAGCGGGTCCTCCGCGCCGAACTTGCGGGTCCACGACTCCAGCAGCGCCCGGCCGGGTTCCAGCGCGGCCCGCCGCACGCCCGCGCCGCCGTCGGTGAACAGGAACCGCGCCTGGTTGACCAGCCAGCGGCGCACCCGCGGGTCGTCGCTGTGCAGCGCGCCGGACGGGAACACGTGCTGTTGCAGCTCCTGGAAGCGGGCCGCGCGGCTGGGCGACTTCTCCTCGACCTCGGTGGGCGCGAACGCGGCCAGGGCCGAGAGCACGTCGGCCTGCCGGGCCTCGCGCTCGGCGGGTGACATGCCGTCGCGCAGCGCCCGCTGCACCACCCGGTGCAGGCGCAGCGTGTACTGGTCGCCCCAGTCGACGCGGAACAGGCCGTGCCGCGCGCCGGTCCACAGCACGCGGTCGATCTCGCCGGCGTCCAGCTCCAGCGGCGCGGCGTCCAGGCCGCCGGCGGCGACCACGCGGTCCAGGAACGCGGGCGAGCGCACCAGCCCCAGCGCGACGCCCTGCGGCGACAGGAACGAGCACAGCCGCGCCACGAGCACCGCGACCCGGCCGATCCCGTTCTCCCGCAACGACCCCGTGACGACGTCCACCACCCGGCCGACGCCCGCGCGGTCGGACTGGGCGAGCCGCTCGAAGAACGTCCGGGTGGCCCACGCCGCCGCGTCCGCGTCCGACGAGCCCGCGCCGCGCTCCACCCCGGCCGTCTCGGCCAGCCACGCGGCGGCGAGGTCCAGGGCCAGCGGCAGGCGTTCGAGGTGGGCGGAGATCCGTTCGGCGTCGGCCGCGGCCAGGCCCGGCACCCGGCACAGCAGCAGCTCGACGGCGTCCTCGCGGGTCATCCGGACCAGCTCGATGGCGGGCGCGGCGGCCATGCCGGAGGTGATCAGCACGTGGCCGGTGGCGCCGGGCGGCAGCAGGTCGGCGATGGCGTCGAGGTCGTCGGCGTTGTCGTAGACCAGCAGGAACCGGGCGTAGGCGGGGTCGGTGGCCAGCCGGTCCAACGCGGTCAGCGAACCGAAGTCGGTGGACCCGGGCAGCCGCAGCGCCACCGCGAGGTCGGCCAGGCCCACCTGCACCGACTGCCGGTCCTGCGCGGACAGCCACCACACGGCGTCGTAGTCGGAGGAGAACCGGTAGGCGTACTCCAGGGCGAGTTCGCTCTTGCCGACGCCGGGCACGCCGTTGAGCGTGACGACGGCGCGTTCGGCGCCCGCGTCGGCGAACTCGTCGCGCAACGCCTCGATGTCCTCGTCCCGGCCGACGAACGCGCGGTGCCGGGGCGGCAGGTGGAACACCGCCGGGTCCGCGCCGGGCACCCGCATGGCGGTGTCGTGCGCGGTGCCGGGCCGGTCGATGAGGCCGAAGTGCCCGAGCAGCTTGGCGGACAACGTCTCCGGCGGGTGCCGGTGCACCGACAGGCCCTCGGCGTCGTCGTCCTCGGCGAGCAGCAGCCGCAGCACGGTCACC
Source organism: Saccharothrix sp. NPDC042600 (assembly GCF_040647305.1). Lineage (NCBI taxonomy): Bacteria > Bacillati > Actinomycetota > Actinomycetes > Pseudonocardiales > Pseudonocardiaceae > Saccharothrix > Saccharothrix sp. NPDC042600. The sequence goes on from NZ_JBEZBW010000023.1 coordinate 81,196, forward strand.
GGCCGGTCGGGCAGCTCGACGCCGTCCAGGTGCGGCGACGCCAGCACCACCACGCCGGGCGGGACGTCGTCGTCCCACCACTCCCGCGCCTCCGGGTACGGGCGGACCTGCGCGCCGGCGCGTTCGAGCTGGCCGCGCACCCAGTCGGCCCAGGCCCGGTCGCGCGGGGCGTAGGCGAGGGCGACGCGGTCCGGTTCGGCGGTGGAGGCCAGGCCGAACACGCGGCGGTAGCGGGCGCGCAGCACCGGGGAGACGGGCCGGGCCGCGGTGACCGCGCCGCCGCTGACCGCGGTGGCCAGGCGGCCGTACTGGGCCTCCAGCGCGCCGCCGCCTCCCGGTTCCTCGGCGAGGATGGCCAGCAGCGGGTCGAAGGCGTCGAAGGGCCGGTAGGGGATCTCGACCGTGCCGCCGTCGGGGACGCGTTTCGCCTGTCCGGCCAGGAGTTCGGCGAACGCGGCGTGGATCTGCGAGCGGATGCGCTGCGCGCGGGTCTGCTCGGAGTCGTCGAACAGGGTGGCCACGGGGACCACGTCGATGCGGATCGGCGCCCGCTTGCGGACCTTCGTGGCGAGGTCGGCGGCGTCGGCGATGGCCCGCGGGCGGGGCCGGAAGCACACGACGGCCAGTTCGCACAGCGTGGCGACCAGGGTCAGCGACTCGTCCGCGACGCCGGTCGGCGCGTCGATCAGGACCTGGTCGTAGTCGGATTCGGCGAGCCGCGCGCGTAACTCCGCGATCGCGCCCGCGTCGCCGTGGCCGCCGCGCCCCGGCTCGCCGCCGAACGGGGCCACGACGTCGATGTGGCCGGCGTCGTCGGGCGCGGGCAGCGCGAACCGCTCCACGACCGGCGGCGGGTCCTCCTCGCGCGCCGGGTCGGCGTGGTAGGCGGCGAGCAGCGCGCGGCCCAGCGCGTCGGGCAGCGCCCGGCGGGAGACCAGGAACGGTTCCAGGTATTCCCGCACGTGCGGCACCTCGGAGCCCCAGTCCACCACCAGGACCCGTTGTCCCGCACCGGACAGCACCCAGGCGAGGTTCGCCACGGCGCTGGTGCGCCCGGTGCCGCCGGTCGCGGACAGGAACGCCGTCACACCGGTGTGGCCGTGGCCGGCAGGGCTGCTCATCGACTGCTCCAGACACCGACGGGAAAGGGGTCGCGCTACAGGGAACTCTCGAACGCCGCGAACCGGTCGGGCAACTCCGCGTTCTCGGCGAGGATGCGGTTCAGGGCGGCGCGCAACGCGGTGTCGGGCAACTCCGCCAGCCGCGCGAGGTCGATCCCGGTGACGTCGAGGAGTTCGGACTCCAGGACGGGTTCCTCGGCCATCTCCCACCCCCTCACCGCACTGTTGCGGTTCCGCTCCCGTTCCCTTGATCCCATCGTAGTGCGCCACAACGAAGAATGCGGGGAATCCACCGATCGGCGGAAGTGGGCGCCGGCGCGATGTGTTTGGTTGGTGTTCGGGGGACGACGGATCGGGGGGCGCATGGAAACGCGGCCGTTCCGGCAGTTCGTGCTCAAGGTGCACAGCCGCTGCAACCTCGCGTGCGACTACTGCTACGTCTACGAACTCGCCGACCAGGGTTGGCGTTCCCGACCGCGCGCGATGTCCGCCGAAGTCGTCGCGCACACGGCCGAACGGGTGGCGCGGCACGTGCGTGCGCACGGGTTGCCCGAGGTGGAAGTCGTGTTGCACGGCGGAGAACCGTTGTTGGCCGGACCTGCGGCGTTGGCCTCGCTGGTGCGCGGGTTCCGGTCCGCGGTGCCGGCGGCGGTGCGGTTCTCCGTGCAGACCAACGCAACCCTGCTCGACCGGCGCTTCCTGGCGTTGTTCGCGGAACTGGGCGTGGGTGTCGGGGTGAGCCTCGACGGCGGTCGCGAAGCGCACGACCGGCACCGCAAGCGGCCGGGCGGGACGGGGAGTTGGGCGGCGGCGCGGGACGCATTGCGGTTGCTGGCTTCCGACGAGTTCCGCGCGGTGTACCGGGGTGTGCTGTGCGTCGTGGACGTGGACAACGACCCGCACGACGTGTACCGGTCCCTGCTCGATTTCTCGCCGCCCGTCGTGGATTTCCTCCTGCCGCACGGGAACTGGACGACACCGCCGCCGCGCCGGCTCGCGGGATCGCCGGAGACGCCTTACGCGGATTGGCTGATCCCGTTGTTCGACCGGTGGTACGACGAACCGGTGACGCGCGTTCGACTGTTCGAGGAACTGTTGAACGTCGTGCTGGGCGGACGGTCGCGGTTGGAGGGCGTCGGGTTGACGCCGACCGCGCAGGTGGTGGTGGAGACCGACGGCACGATCTCGGCTTCGGACATCCTGGCGTCGTCGCAACCGGCCGCGGCGGCCACCGGTCTGCACGTGGCGCGGGACGACTTCGACCGCGCGCTGCCCGAGGTGCCCGCCGCGTCGGCCCTGTCCGCCACGTGCCGGGCGTGCTCGCTGGTGGCGGCGTGCGGCGGCGGGTTGCGGGCGCACCGGTTCCGGGCGGGGTCGGGGTTCGACCACCCGTCGGTCTACTGCCCGGACCTGGTCCGCCTGATCACCCACGTCCGCGACCGCGCGGCGACCGACCTGGCGGCGCTGGCGTGACGGTGCCGCCGTGGCGACTGCCGGCCGCCGCCTTCACCGCGCTGGCCCGCGGCGAGGGCGGTCCGGCGGTGGTCGCCGACCTGCGCCTGGCCCGCCGCAGCCGGACGTCCCTGCTGATCAGGCTGATCGCGACCGCCCCGGAGGCGCGCCCGGCGTACCGCCTGCTGGTGGACGCCGACCGCGCGGCCCCGGCGGAGGTGGCGAGGGTGCTGGACCACCCGTCGGTGGGCGCGTGGGCCACCCGCACGGCGCTGGCGCTGCGCTCGGGCCACCCGGCCCGCCCGGCGGAGCTGTCGTTCACCGCGGCCGCGGCGGCGGTGCGCGCCGGCCTCCCGGTGACCCTGGACTTCCCGCCGGTGGACGTCTTCGCCCTGCCCACGCTGGGTGTCGCGGACCCCTCGACCCTGGTCTGCACGCCCCCGCCCGAGATCACCCTGGGCCCGCGGGTGGTGCAGATCGACACGTGGCCGGGCGGCGGCGTCCCGCCGGAGCTCCCGGTGGCCGACCACGTGGACGTCGCGCGGTGGCGGCGGTCGCTGTCGGCGGCGTGGCGCATCCTGGCCGCCGACCACCCGCCGCTGGCGGCGGAGGTGGCCGAGCTGATCACGGTCGTGACCCCGATGCCCGCCGCCCGCACCGGCACCACCAGCGCGACCCTCGCCGACGCGTTCGGCTGCGTGTTCCTGTCCCCGTCCCCGGACCCGGAGTCCTTGGCGGTCACCCTGGTCCACGAGGCACAGCACACCAAGCTGGTGGCGTTGATGGACCTGTTCCCGCTGCTGGTCCCGGACCGCCGCGAGACCTTCTACGCCCCGTGGCGGGAGGACCCCAGACCCCTGGCCGGCCTGCTCCACGGCACCTACGCCCACCTCGGCGTGGCGCGGTTCTGGCGCACCCGGCCGGGCCTGGCCGCCCAGACCGAGTACGCCCGCTGGCGCAGGGCCGCCCTGACGGCGACCGGAACCCTGCTGACCAGCGGCGGCCTGACCGGGACGGGCACCCGTTTCGTCGAGGAGATGGCACGCGTCCTGCGCGCTTGGTGCGCCGAACCGGTCCACCCGGAAGCCGAAGCGAGAGCGGCCGCCCAGGCCACCGCCCACCACACCCGCTGGAGCACCCGCCAGCCGAGCTGACCACACTCGCGCGACTCGCCGGGCACGGTCCCCGCCCGGGGCCCGCGGCCCGGCGATACTGCCCGCCATGCTCAACGCCGACGGCCGACTGGTGCACTCCCCGGCCGACCTGGTGGACCTGCTGGAGTGCGAGCACCGCAGCCGCCTCACCCTGGCGCTGGCCCGCGACGTCCCCGGCGCGCCCCGCCCCGACCCCCAGCGCGACGTCCTGGCCGCCAAGCACGGCCTCGCCCACGAGCTGGCCGTCCTGGACCGCTTCAAGGCCCACCACGACGTGGTCGAGATCCCGCAGCCCGCGCCGACCCACGAGGCCCTACTCGCCGCCGCGCGAGCCACCCGACAAGCCCTCGACGCGCAGGCCCCGGTCGTCTACCAGGCCGTTTTCTACGCCGACGGTTTCCACGGCCGCGCCGACTTCCTGGTCCGCACCGACCACGGCTACGAGCCGCACGACGCCAAGCTCGCCCGCCACCCCTCGCCGGCGAACATCGTCCAGCTCACCGCCTACGCCGACGCGCTCGACGACCACGCCGGCCCGCGGATGCACCTCATCCTCGGCGACGACACGACCCGCACCTACCGCGTCGCCGACTTCCTCCCCGTGGTCCACAGCCTCACAACGCGCCTCACCGAGCGCCTCGACGCCCCGCCGACCCTCCCGGAGCGCCTTTGGAACGACGAACGCCCGGCGTGCGCGACCTGCCGCTTCGCCCGCCACTGCGCGACCGGCCGGGAACGCGACCGCGACCTGTCCCTGGTCGCCGGCATCCGCACCGACCAGCGCCGCAAGCTCCAGGCCGCCGGCCTGGGCACGATCGACGCCCTGGCCAACGCCACCCGCGAGGACCGCCCGGCCACCATGTCCGCCGCGACCTTCACCGGTCTGCGCGCCCAGGCCGCCCTCCAGGTCATCCAGGACGACTCGCGCACCGCCGACGACCCGGTCGGCAAGGTCGCCTACGAGGTCGTCGCCCCGGAGGCGCTGGCCGAACTGCCGCCGCCCAGCCCCGGCGACCTGTTCTTCGACATGGAGGGCGACCCGTTCGCGCTCGACGGCGAAGGTCTGGAGTACCTGTTCGGCGTGGTGACCCCCGAGGAGGAGTTCACCCCGTTCTGGGCGCACACCCGGCCGCAGGAGAAGGCCGCGTTCGAGCGTTTCGTGGACTTCGCGACCGCGCGCCTGGCCGAGCACCCGGACGCGCACATCTACCACTACGCCCCGTACGAGACCAGCGCTCTCAAACGCCTCGCGGCCCTCCACGGCACCCGTGAGGAGGCCGTGGACCACCTACTGCGTTCCCGCGCCCTGATCGACCTCTACGCGGTGGTGCGCAAGGCCTTGCGCGTCTCGCAGCGCTCGTACTCCATCAAGTACCTCGAACCCCTCTACATGGACACCAACCGCGACGGTGACGTCACCACGGCCGTGTCCAGCATCGAGGCCTACGAGGAGTACCTGACCCTCAACGAACGCGACGACATCGCCCAGGCCGAGGAAGTCCTCAACGGCATCGCGGACTACAACGCCTACGACTGCGTCTCCACCCGCCGCCTGTACCGGTTCCTGCTGGAAATCCGCGCCGAGGCGGGCATCGAGCCGCACGTCCCCGAACAGTCCTTCGTGGACGAGGTCGAGGACGAGCTGGCCGCGCAACGCCGCGCCGAACGCGCCGCCCGCCTGGCCGCCGTGGTGGACCCGCTCCTGGAGGGCCTGCCGGACAACCCCGCCGACGCCACCGACGACGAACGCGCCCGCGCCCTGCTCGCCGCCGCCGTCGGCTACCACCGCCGCGAGACCAACCCGGCGTGGTGGGACTTCTTCCGCCAGGTCGCCGCCCCGCTGCCGGAACTGGAGTCCGACAACGCGTGCACCGTCCCGGTGTCGGTGCGGGCGCAGGACTGGCAGATGCCGTCCGGCCGGGTGCGCAAGGCCAAGCGCGAACTCACCGTCCGCTGCGACCCGGACCGCCCGCACCCGTTCGCCCAGGGCGACCAGGTCCGCCTGCTCTACCCGGGCACCCCGAACCGCACCCGCGACGCCGTGGTCCTGGCCGAGTCCGCCGAGGACATCGTGCTGCTGGAGAGCACCGCGCCCGACGAGACCGACGCCGACCGGCCGATCGCCGTGCTCCCCGGCAGCCCGGTCCGGCCCTCGCCCAAGGACGAGGCCGTGTACGACCTGGCCCGCGCGGTCGTGGACCACCTCCCGGCCCTGCCGCCGCACCCCGGCGTGGACCTGGTCCGCCGCACGCCGCCCCGCCTGCGCGACGCCTGCGCGTTGCCGCACACCGGGGACGTGATCAGCGACGTGATCGCGGCCGTGGACGCCCTGGACGGCTCGACCCTGGCCGTGCAGGGGCCGCCGGGAGCCGGGAAGACCTACCTCGCCGGCCGGTTGATCGCGCACCTCATCCGCTCCGGCCGTTCCGTCGGCGTGACGTCGAACAGCCACAAGGCGGTGGAGAACGTCCTCGGCGCCGCCCTGGCCGCCGGGCGCGAGCTGGGCGTGCCGATCCCGACGGCCAAACGGCCCAAGGGCGCTCCGGCGAAGGACTGCGCCTGGGAGCAGCCGAAGGACAACCCGGCGCTGGTCCGGTGGCGCACCGACCAGGGCGGCGGGCACCTGGTCGGCGGGACGGCGTGGACGTTCGCCAACGCCACCCTGCGCGAGCAGCCGTTCGACGTGCTGATCGTGGACGAGGCGGGCCAGTTCGCCCTGGCCGACGCCCTCGCGGTCTCGACGTGCGCCCGCAACCTGGTGCTCCTGGGCGACCCGCAACAGCTGCCGCAGGTCGTGCAGGGCACCCACCCGGCCGGCGCGGACGCGTCCGCCCTGGGTCACCTCATCGGCGACGCGGACGTCATCCCGCCCGCGCTGGGGTACTTCCTCGACCAGACCCGGCGGATGCACCCGGACGTCTGCGCGCCGGTGTCCACCCTGTCCTACGCGGGCTTGCTGCACGCGCACCCCACCGCCGCCGGTCGTGCGATCGCCGACCTGGCGTCGGGCGTGTACCTGCACGAAGTCGACCACCGCCACAACACCACCAGCTCCATCGAGGAAGCCGAGGCGGTCGTCCACATCGTCCGGTCACTGATGGGTCGCATGTGGACGGAAGGGCGGAACTCCCGCCCCCTGGACGATTCCGACATCCTGGTGGTGGCCCCGTACAACATGCAGGTGCGCCTGGTCCGCCGCGAGCTGGAGAAGCACGGCTACCCCGAGGTGCGCGTCGGCACGGTGGACAAGTTCCAGGGCCAGGAAGCCCCGGTCGTCATCACGACCATGACCTCCTCCGCCGCCGTGGACCTGCCGCGCGGGTTGGACTTCCTGCTGTCCCGCAACCGGATCAACGTGGCGCTGTCGCGCGCGCAGGCGGCGGCGATCGTCGTGTGCTCGCCGCGCCTGGTCGAGGCGGACATCCGGGGCGTGGACCAGTTGCGCCTGGTGTCGGGGATGATCGGCCTCATGGCGGACGCCCGCCCGTGGCCCATCGACGGCATCTATGCCCAACCGCTATGACGCCATCCGGTCATCACCTCTTAATGTGAACAAGCGCGAGAACCTTCCCCTGCACCGAAGGAGATCGTGTGACCGGCAAACTGGTGCGCGCCGCCCTTGTCGCGGTGCTCACGTCCCTCGCACTCGCGGGATCCAGCCTGACCGCTGCCGCCGAACCGTCGGCACTGGCCAGGACCGTCTACTACAGTGCCTCCGGCTACTCGGCGGAAGCCGACCAGGCCGCGCAGATCTGGAACTCCAGGGTGCCCAACCTGCGGCTCGTCCGCGGGGGCAGCGCCACGATCCGGATCTACGCGACCACCGGGGGCGGCTCCCGGGCCTATCCCTGCGGGCTCGGGTGCGCCACGATCTACATCGACAACCGTGATGTGGCGGCGGGCAACTACGCCCTGCGGATCGTGGCACACGAGATCGGGCACGGCCTGGGGCTGCCCGATACGTACAACGGCATCTGCTCGTACCTGATGTCGGGCGGCAGCGCGGGCACGTCCTGCCGCAACCCGTACCCGAACGCCCAGGAGGCGAACCGGGTCAACCAGCTCTTCGCGGGCGGCTACACCACATCGACCGCCGGCACCCCGGAGGTGTACGCGAAGAACTGACCGGACCGGCGGTGCGCGGACCGCACTCCCCACCACCGCCGCCGACCTGTCCCGAAGCGAGCACACCACGGCGGCCGGGCGAGCCGACGGACAGGACCCGAGGGCCGGACAAGCCTCCCGCTTGTCCGGCCCTCAGCCGCGCGCGGCGACCGCGCCCGACTCCCGCAACACCCCGTCCCGGAACCGGGACGACACCCCGAACGCCGGCACGACGTCCTCACCCAACCGCCTGAGCTCGTCAGCGGCGTCGCGGACCCTCCCGGAGCGCGCCCACCGCACGGCGTGCCAGTACCGCAGTCGGTAGTCGAAGGACCGCACGGTCGGATCGTCCTCACCGAGCCGCCGGACCTCGTCCGCCCGCCGCTCGCCGAGCAGCGCGCGTGCAAGGTCTGCGTGTGAACGTCGGCCGGGGCGTGTCGAGCAGCCATCCACGCTTCGATCTCGTCGTACAGCGCTAGGGCGCGGTCCGGGTGCCCCGCCGATCCGACAACGGCGGCATAGACCAGCGCCGCGGCGTAGGTCACCCACTCCTGCCCGTTCAGGTTCTCGACGCAGTCCTCGATCAGGCTCAGGAACAGGCCGGCCGCCGCGCGCGGTTCACCCGTCTCCCCGGTCCACTGCGCGCTGCCACGGCGGATGTTGAGCGTGGTCGGGTGGAATGGGCCATACCGGCGCGCACGCCGATGGTGTCCGCACGAACCGGTCCGTGGCGATCGCCTCCCGCAAACGCGTGGAGATGTCGCGTCGCACAAGGGCCGGTACCCGGTTCGAGAACCCGGCGAGCACCGCGCTGACAGCCACCACCACCGAGGAGATCGCCGTGGGCTCGGGGAGCTTCGCCACCACCGCGCCACGGCGACCACGGTCAGCGCCAGTCCGACGAGGAGCCACACCAACCGGTGCCGCACAGGGCCTCCCGAACGCTTCCCAACGACCGGAACCACCCCGCACAACCCCCGCTCAAGCCGTCGAGCGGGCCGGCCTCAGCTCTTCGGCAGCCCCGGCGGGTTGATCTCCGAGGTGGGCACCGCCTCGCCGGTCAGGCCCCACCGGTCCAGCACCTCGCCGTACTTCCCGCTCGCGATGAGGTGGTTCAGCGCCTCCGCCACCGGTTCGACCAGGCCGCTGCCCTTCTTCGTCGTCGCCGCGATCTTGCCCTGGATCTCGCCGCCGCCGGAGAACGACCCGATGATCTCCGTCTTGCCCGACGTCGCCACGTGGTAGGCCGAGGTCGGGTTCGGTCCCAGGTACGCGTCGATCCGCCCGGACTCCAGCGCCAGGTAGTAGTCGGCCGCGTTCTGGAAGTACTTGATGTCGGTCGCCTTCAAGCCCTTCGCCTCGTTCTCCCGGCTCCAGGCCACCAGGATCTTCTCCTGGTTGGTCCCCGACCCGACCGCGATGACCTTCCCCGCCACGTCCTCCGGCCGCGTCACCTTCCAGTCACCGCCCTTGCGCGCCTCGAACGCCAGCGTGTCCAGCCGGTAGGTGGCGAAGTCGTACTTCTCCTTGCGCGCCTCGGTCACCGTGATGTTCGACAGCCCCAACGGGTACGCCCCGCTGTCCAGGCCCACGAACAGGTTCTCCCAGGACGTGACCTCCAGCTGCGCCTCCAGCCCCAGCACCCCGGCCACCAGCACCGCGATGTCGGTCTCCACGCCGATCACCGTCTTGTCGTCGGTGGCGTAGAACCGCAGCGGCGGCGCGGTGCCGGCCGAGCCGGCGACCACCAGCTTGCCCGACTTCCGGATCGCCTCGGGCACCTTGGCCGCGATGGCGTCCACCTTCGCCGCGGTCACCCGGTCCTGCGCCGGCCCCAGGTTGACCGTCTTCCCGGCCGCCACGACCTTGTCCTCGGTCACCGCGCCGTCCGCACCCGAGCACGCCGTCAACGCCAAAGCCACCGCGGCGACCACAACCGGAATCCTCACCACTGACCCTTTCAGAGCACTTTGGACAGGAACGAACGCGTACGCGCGTGCCGAGGGTTGTCCAGCACCTCACCCGGAGGCCCCTGCTCGACCACCACACCGCCGTCGAGGAACACCACCGTGTCGGCGACCTCGCGCGCGAAGCCCACTTCGTGCGTCACCACGACCATCGTGGTCCCGCTGCGGGCCAGGTCCTTGATCACGTCGAGCACCTCGCCCACCAACTCCGGGTCCAACGCCGAGGTGGGCTCGTCGAACAGCAACACCTTGGGCCGCAACGCCAACGCCCGCGCGATGGCCACCCGCTGCTGCTGCCCGCCCGACAGGTGCCGGGGGTAGGCGTCCTCCTTGTCGGCCAACCCGACCCGCGCCAGCAACGCCCGCGCCGCGACCCGCGCCCGCGCGACCGGCGTGCGCTGCGCGGACACCGGCGCCTCCACCACGTTCTCCAGCACCGTCAGGTGCGGGAACAGGTTGAAGTTCTGGAAGACGAACCCGACTTCGGTGCGCTGCTTGAGGATCTCCCGCTCGCGCAGCTCGTGCAGCCGGTCGCCGACCCGCCGGTACCCGACCAGCGACCCGTCGATGCTCACGTACCCCCGGTCCACCTTCTCCAGGTGGTTGATGGTCCGCAGCAACGTCGACTTCCCCGACCCGGACGGCCCGAGCACCACGACCACCGACCCGGCCGGCACGTCCAGGTCCACCCCGCGCAACACCTCGTGCGCGCCGAAACTCTTGTGGATCCCCCGCAGCCGCACCATCATCTCGACTCCCTGGTGGCACCCTTGGCGTAACGCTTTTCGACGTAGTGCTGGAGGATCGAGAGCAGGGTCGTCAGGACGATGTACCAGACCGTCGCGACCATCAGCAGGGCCACGACCCGCGCGTTGCGCCCGTACACGACCTGCACCTGGTAGAACAGCTCCCCGATCGCGACGACCGACACGATCGACGTGCCCTTGAACAGGCTGATGACCTCGTTCGCCGCGTTGGGCAGGATGGACCGCATCGCCTGCGGCAGGACGATCCTGCGGAACTGCCGCGCCTTGGGTATCCCCAGCGCCGCCGCCGCTTCCCACTGCCCGTGGTCCACCGAGATGATCCCCGAGCGCACGATCTCGGCCGCGTAGGCCGCCTGGTGCAGGCCCAGACCGAGCACCGCCGCGCCCATCGGGCTGATGAGGTCCTTGGTCTCCACGCCGAAGAACGCCGGCCCGAACGGGATGCCGACGTGCAGCTCCGCGTACAGGTAGGAGATGTTGAACCAGAACAACAGCTGCACGATCAACGGGATCGACCGGAACGCCCACGTGTAGGCCCACGACACCCCGGACAGGAACCGGCTGCGGGACAACCGCATCAGCGCCAGCACGACACCCAGGGCGAACCCGATCGCGGTGCCGTAGAGCGTCAGCTCCAGCGTCACCCCGACCGCCCGCAGGATGGAGGGGGCCGTGAAGTACTGGAAGAACGTCGGCCAGTCCCACCCGGGGTTGGTGGCCAGGCCGTGGACGAACTGCGCCACCAGCACGAAGACGACGACGACACCGACCCACCGCCAGGGGTGGCGGGCGGGCACGACCTTCAACCGCGAGAGGTCGTCGGGCTCATGCAGGCGTGGTTGTGCGGACACGCTCATGGAGGGTCCTTAAGAGGGAGGGTGCGGCGGAGGGGAAGCGGTTCTGTCAGCGACAGATCGCGCTGGAGACCCGGCCGTAGTCCACGTGCCTGCGGGAGCGGAGGACGACCACCACACTCCCCTTCCCACGCTGCCCGACCAGGACCGGAACCACTCGACTGGCGACGAGTAAGCCACTTCGCAGGCTCGCGAACAAGAGTGACCACCTGCTGAAACCACGGTGCGTCAGCGGTTGACAAGCCCGCGGGTCACCCGAATTGACCAGCGCCGGCCGTGAACAGCGGCCGGCGCCGGCCCGTATAGGGGTATGCGCTTCCCGCCGTACCAACAGGAGTGACCATGCACGCTCGGACGCCCCGGGCTCCGCTCTGCGTCATCGCGGCCGTCCTGACCGCGGTCCTCGCCCCCACCCCGGCTTCCGCGCACACCCCGACCCTGAAGGCCGCCTGCGCCGACGGCCAAGCCGTGCTCTCCGTCGAACTCCGCAACTACAACGACGACAGGCCCAACCGCCTGCACGTCACCGACGGCGCGACCACCCTGGACAGCCGGACCTTCGGCTCCCACCTCCGCCGCGCCTACACCCGTGACGGCACCGCCGCGCACACCTTCACCGTCACGGTCGAGGCCTGGGACGACCGCTACTGGTCGAGGGGCTGGTCCTTCACGAGATCCCTCCCGATCCCGCCTTGCGCAACCCTGACTCCCCCACCGCCACCCCCACCTCCGACGACGACGACCACACCCCCTCCCGCGCCCACAACAACCGTCCCCACCACCACGACCACCACGGCGACAACCACGACCACCACGGCCCTGACGTTGGACTGGCCGACCACCCGCCCGAAACCCGCCGTGATCCCCGCGGCCACCGGGCTCCCGGACACCGGCGCGGACGTGACGGCGCCGCTGGTGATCGGCCTGCTCCTGCTCACCGGCGGCACCGCCGTCCTCATCCTGTTGCGCCGCAGGGCGAACAGCTAGGGCAGGCAATTGGGGCAGCGCAGGCTCGTCTGGTCGGGTGGGTGTGGTGGTCTGTCGGGTGGGTTGTGGGGTGTGGCGCCCCGGTTGGGCGGGGCGCCACTCCGTGGTCAGGCGGG
>NZ_JBEZBW010000024.1:0-93321 GCF_040647305.1 Saccharothrix sp. NPDC042600
GCCAAGAACCCCAAAGGGTGGTTGCCTCCGGCAGGCCGTACGGGGAACGAACCGACGCCCTTCCACCCCCGGGGGCCTGCCGCGCGGCGAGCGCCTCTTTTAGCTCTTCGCTTTCGCTTTCGATCTTTTCGCTCTCCGCTTCCGAGAGCGCGACCCACCCGCCGGCTAGTCTGGCTGGATGACCGACAACCACGTAGTCGTCATCACCACCACCGACCGCGAAGACGCCGCCACCACCCTCGCCCGAGCCCTGGTCGAACACCGCCTGGCCGCCTGCGTCCAGATCAGCTCCCCGGTCCGCAGCATCTACCGCTGGAACGATGAGATCCACGAGGACCGCGAGTGGCAACTCTGGATCAAAACCACCTACGACCGCCTCAACGACCTGACCGACTTCATCCAGGCCAACCACTCCTACGACACCCCCGAGGTCCTGGCGCTCCCCGTCCTGGCCGGCAGCCCCGACTACCTCACCTGGATCACCGAGCAGACCCGTTGAACCACCGAGCAGACCCGTTGAGCCACCGAGCAGACCCGCTGAGCCCCAACGCCCGAGCCACCAACGTCGCCGTGTGCACCGGCTCCACCCCGGCCCCCTGCCGCACCTGCGTCCGACAACTGAACCCGTCCGCCACCACGGCCGCACCCTCCGCGGCCCCTCCCTCCGCGGCCCCACCCTCCGCCGCCCCACGCACAGCCGGCAGCAACTCCAACTCCGCCACCGCCATCGACACGTCGTAGTGCCCCTTCTCGAACCCGAAGTTGCCCGCCAACCCACAACACCCGGACACCATCGACGCGCTCACCCCGGCCCGCTCCAACAACTCCCGATCGGCAGCCGTCCCCGACTCCGCGTACTGGTGACAGTGCGGCTGGACCACCGCAGACCCTTTACCGGACAACGGTTCCAACAACGGCGACACATGCTCGGCGAACGTGCGCACCGACCGCGCCAACCGCCTCACCTCCGGATCATCACCCGCCACCTCCAACGCGTCCGACCGCAGGAACGCCGTACAACTCGGCTCCAACCCGACCACCGGCACGTTCGCCCGCGTCCACGGCCGCAACACCCGCGCCGTCCGCCGGACAACCCGACGCGCCACATCCAGTTGCCCGGTCGAGAACCACGTCAACCCGCAGCACACCGCCCGACGCGGCACCTCCGCCGCCTGCCCCACATGCCCGAGCACAGCCGCCGCGTCATGCCCGATCCCGGGCTCGAAGAAGTTCGTGAACGTGTCCGGGAACAGCAACACCCGATCACCTTCACCACCACCACCACCGAACGTCCGCTGGAACGTGCGCCGAGCGGGCGTCGGCAACGGCCGCTCCGCCGCCACCCCGGCGAACCGGGCGAACCGCGCCGTCACCCCGTTGACCAGCCCCATCCGCAGCCACAGCGGCAACCACCCCATCGAGTAGTGCGACAACGGCCGCACCCGCCGCTTGTAGTGGTGGTGCAGGAACTCCGCCTTGTACGTCGCCATGTCCACGTCCACCGGGCAGTCCCGCTTGCACCCCTTGCACCCCAGGCACAGGTCCAGCGCGTCCCGCACCTCCTCCGAGCGCCACCCGCCGCGCACGACCTGTCCGCCCAGCATTTCGAACAGCAATCGCGCCCGCCCCCGCGTCGAGTGCTTCTCCTCCCGCGTCACCCGGTAGCTCGGGCACATCACGCCGCCAGACGTGTTCAGGCACTTCCCCACCCCGACACACCGCCGCGTCGCCGCCGCCAGGTCACCGCCGTCGGCACGCAGCGCCAGGGCGGCCCGCGTCGGGATCACCGGGGGAGCGACCACCACCCGCAGGTCGGCATCCAACGGCAACGGGTCCACCACCCGCCCCGGGTTCATCAGGTTGTCCGGGTCGAACGCCCGCTTGAACCGCCCGAACGCCTCGATCGCGGCCTTCGGGTACATCCGGGTCAACAACTCCGACCGAGCCTGCCCGTCACCGTGTTCCCCGGACAACGACCCGCCATGCGCCACAACCAGGTCAGCCGCCGCCTCCAAGAACTCCCTATACCCCCTGGCCCCGCCAGATCCGCTCCCGAGATCAAAGTCGATGCGGACGTGCAGACACCCCTCCCCGAAGTGCCCGTACGTCACGCCCCGCCGCCCATGACCAGCCAACAGCGCGTCGAACGAACGCAAGTACGCCCCGAGCCGATCCGGCGGCACCGCCGCGTCCTCCCACCCCGACCAGGCCTCGCTGCCATCGGCCATCCGGGTGGCCAACCCGGCCCCGTCCTCCCGCACCCGCCACAGCGCCCGCTGCCGAGCCGGGTCGGTGACCACCACCGAGTGCGGGGCCAGCGCCGCCGCCGCGTGCGCGCTCTCCTCGTCGGCGGTCTCGACGAACAACCAGCTCACCCCGCGCGGCAGCAGGAACCGCGAGTCACCCGCCGCTTCCGCCAACTTCACATCGATGCCCTCGACGGCCAACACCGGCAGCGAACGCACCATCGGCGCGTGGTCGGCAGCGTCATAGGGCCCGTCGAACCCGAGCACGGCGAGCACCCGTCGCTCCGGCGCGTCCACCAGCTTCAGGGAAGCGCCGAGCACGGTCACGCACGTGCCCTCGGTGCCCACCAGCGCCCGGGTCAGGTCGGGCAGGGCGTCCAGCCGGTACCCCGACACCCGGCGGTCCAGCGCGGGGAACCACGACGGGTCCACCGGGGGCAGGTCCAGCGCCGGCGGCGTCCGGGTGTCGAACCGCCGGCCGTCGGGCAGCAGCACGTCGAGCCCGGCCACGTTGTCGCTGGTCTTGCCCCACGCCACCGAGTGCGCGCCGCACGCGTCGTTGCCGATCATGCCGCCGACCGTGCACCGCGAGTGCGTCGACGGGTCCGGCCCGAACACCAGGCCGAACGGGCGGGCGGCGGCGTTGAGCCGGTCCAGCACCACGCCCGGCTGCACGACGGCCACCCGGGCGTCGGGGTCGATCGAGATCACCCGGTCGAGGTACCGGGAGAAGTCGATGACCAGCCCCGACCCGGCCGAGTTGCCCGCGACCGAGGTCCCCGCGCCCCGGTTGGTGATCGGCACGCCGAACTCCGCGGCGACCCCGACCGCCGCCACCACCGCGTCCACCGTCCGGGGGCGCACGACCACGCGCGGCACGTGCCGGTAGTTGGAGGCGTCCACCGAGTACAGCGCGCGGGTGGCGGGGTCGGCGAGGACGTCGCCGTCGACGGCGACACGCAGTTGTTCCACGAAACCGGTCACGCGGCCGATTGTGATCCACCCCGGCCCGTGGTGGGCTACCTGGCGGTAGGGGATAGCCTCGCCCCGCACCAACCAGCAGCGATGGGAGCAGGGCGTGTCGAGGTCCGTACTGGTCACCGGCGGGAACCGGGGAATCGGTCTGGCGATCGCGCAGGCGTTCGCCGCACAGGGCGACAAGGTCGCCGTGACCCACCGGGGCTCGGGCTCCCCCGAGGGCCTGCTCGGCGTCAAGTGCGACGTCACCGCCGCCGCCGAGGTGGACGCCGCGTTCGCCGAGGTCGAGGCCGCGCACGGCCCGGTCGAGGTGCTGGTCGCCAACGCCGGCATCACCGACGACACCCTGTTGCTGCGGATGACCGACGAGCAGTTCACCCGCGTCCTGGACGCCAACCTGACCGGCGCGTTCCGGGTGGCGCAGCGCGCGTCCAAGGGCATGCTGCGCAAGCGCTACGGCCGGATCGTGTTCATCTCCTCCGTCGTGGGCCTGATGGGCAGCGCGGGCCAGGTCAACTACGCGGCCAGCAAGGCGGGCCTGGTGGGCGTGGCGCGCTCCATCGCCCGCGAGCTGGGTTCGCGCAACATCACCGCGAACGTCGTCGCGCCCGGCTTCATCACCACGGACATGACCGACGCGCTGCCCGAGGAGCGCCGCAAGCAGATCCTCGCCCAGGTGCCCGCCGGCCGGTACGGCACCACCGAGGAGATCGCGTCCGCCGTCACGTTCCTGGCCTCCGACGCCGCCGCCTACATCACCGGCGCGGTGCTGCCGGTCGACGGCGGCCTCGGCATGGGCCACTGACCCACCCCCTTTCGCACAACTTCCGGAGGAAACACACGTGACGGGTCTGCTCGAAGGCAAGCGGCTGCTGGTCACCGGGGTGATCACCGACGCGTCGATCGCCTTCCACGTGGCCAAGGTCGCCCAGGAGCAGGGCGCCCAGGTGGTGCTCACCGGGTTCGGCCGGCTGAGCCTGGTGGAGCGGATCGCGAAGCGGCTCCCGCGGCCCGCGCCCGTGGTCGAGCTGGACGTGCAGAACCAGGAGCACCTGGACACCCTCGCCGACCGCGTCCGCGAGCACGTGGACGGCCTGGACGGCGTCGTGCACGCCATCGGCTACGCCCCGCCGTCGTGCCTGGGCGCGCCGTTCATGGACGCGCCGTGGGAGGACGTCGCCACCGCGATGCACGTCTCGGCCTACTCGTACAAGTCGCTGGTCCAGGCCACGCTGCCGCTGCTGGGCCGGGGCGCGTCGGTCGTGGGCCTGGACTTCGACGCCCGCCAGGCGTGGCCCGCCTACAACTGGATGGGCGCGGCGAAGGCGGCGTTCGAGTCGATCAACCGCTACCTGGCCCGCGACCTGGGCCCGCAGGGCATCCGGGTGAACCTGGTCTCGGCCGGCCCGGTGCGCACGATGGCGGCGAAGTCCATCCCGGGCTTCGCGGACCTGGAGGCGATGTGGGGCGAGAAGGCCCCGCTGGGCTGGGACGTCAACGACCCGACGCCGGTCGCGCAGTCGGTGTGCGGCCTGCTGTCCGACTGGTTCCCGGCCACCACCGGCTCCATGGTCTTCGTGGACGGCGGCGTGCACTTCCTCGGGCTGTAGTCAGACCGGCCCAGACCGGTCCGGGATTCGCCCGACCGGGTCGGCGTGCGGTTGATCACGCCGACCCGGTTGTGCACCGTCCAGCGGGCAGCGCGAGGATGGGCCCGTGAGTTACGACGCGCTGCTCTGGCTGTCCTTCGGGGGACCGGAAGGGCCGGAAGACGTACGGCCCTTCCTGGAGAACGTGACGCGGGGCCGCGGTGTCCCGCCGGAACGGTTGGACGAGGTCGAGCAGCACTACCTGCACTTCAGCGGCGTGTCGCCGATCAACCGGCTCAACCGCGAGGCCATCGCCGCCGTGGAGCCGCTGGTGGACCTGCCGGTCTACTTCGGCAACCGCAACTGGCACCCGCTGGTCGAGGACACCCTGGCCGAGATGAAGGCCGCCGGGGTGCGGCGGGCGCTGGTGTTCCCGACCAGCGCCTACGGCGGCTACTCGGCCTGCCGGCAGTACGACGAGGACATCCTGCGCGCCCGCGCCGCCGTCCCCGACGCACCCGAACTGGTGAAGCTGCGGCAGTTCTTCGACCACCCGCTGTTCATCGAGTCCTTCGCGGAGTCGGTCCGGGTGGCGGGCGAGGCGTTCGAGGACTACCGGCTCGTGTTCACCGCGCACTCGGTGCCGGTGTCCGCGGACAAGGCCGCCGGGCCGCCGGCCGAGGGCGGGCACCGGTACTCCCGGCAGGTCGAGGAGGCGTCGCGGCTGGTGGCCTCCGCCCTGTCGATCGCCGAGTACGACGTGGTGTGGCAGTCGCGGTCCGGGCCGCCGCAGATCCCGTGGCTGGAGCCGGACATCGTGGACCACGTCGAGGCGTTGCACGCCAAGGGCGTCGCCAACGTCGTCGTGTGCCCGATCGGGTTCGTCAGCGATCACCTGGAAGTGGTGTGGGACCTCGACACCGAGGCCCGGGACCGCGCCGCCGAGCTGGGCATGGGGTTCGCGCGGGCGGCCACGCCCAACGGCGACCCCCGGTTCGCGCGGTTGGTGGCCGAGCTGGTGGCGGAGATGACCTCCGGCGTCCCCGCGCGCAAGTTGTCGTCCTTCACCGCCGCCGGGTGCACGGTGAACGGGGAGCCGTGCGCGCCGCTGTGCTGCGAGCCCGCGAAGAGGCCGGCGCGGTGAGCGCGGAGACCGGCGCGACCAGTGTGGACTTCGCCTGGTCGCCGCGGCCGTCGGACTGGCGGCACGCGCTGCGCACGGCCGTTCCGCTCTACCGGTGGGCTCCGTGGTTCGGGTTGGCGCTGGGCGTGTTCGGCGCGGTGGTTCTGGCGATGGGCATGACGTGGGCCGGCGTGTTCGGCTTGGCGCTGGCTGTGATCATCGTCGCACTGGTGCCCATCGGCACCGCGGTCAACTTCCACAACCACCCGTTGGCGGCCAAGACCGTCACCGGGTCGGCGGACGCGCACTCGCTGCGCATGTCGGTGGGGGAGGCGGCGCGCAGCGAGGTGGACTGGTCGGACCTGCCGGGCTGGTCGGAGACCGGCGGCGTGTTCGTGCTGAAGACCGCGACGACCGCCATGTACGCCGTGCCGCACCGGGCGTTCACCGGTTCGGACGACGTCGACCGGTTCCGCTCCCTCCTGGTGGACCACGTCGGTCCGGCCGCCTGAGCCGGCCGGCTCACCGGATTGTCGGGGGGCGCGCGTAGTGTTGAGTGCCGTGTCCTGTGCGAGTGCGACGATGGTCGTGTGGACGTCCGCCTGGCTGAACGGCTCGGCGGCGGCCGACGACGTCCTGGACGCCCTGGGGTTCTGGGCGGAGCTGCACGAGGTGGTCGCCGACGACGACGGCACCGCCACCGCCCTCGACCTGCCGGGGCCGGACGAGTCGCCGGTGGGCGCCGCCCTGTTGCTGGCGGCCCTGCGGCGGGCGTCGGTCCGCACGGCGCGGCTGGTGCTGCCGGTCGCCGGTGACGTCCGGGGCCTGGGCGGGCGCGGTCCGCTCAGCGCCGGCGCCCTGCGCGCGGGGCAGGCGGTCGTGCTGCCCGAGGTCGGCGTCGGGCTGGTGCCGCGCCTGGTCGCCGAGGGCGTGCTGCGCTGGACGGTGTTCGACCTGCCCACCGCGACCCCGTCCGAGCACGTGCCGATCGGCGAGGCCGAGCACGGCCTGGCGTCGGCGATGCGCGAGGCGGCCACGGCGCTGGTGACCCTCGACGTCGCCCGCCACCGGCCGAACGTGCGCGAGGAGATCGCCGAACTGTCCAACCTGCACACCAAGCTGCGCTGGCCGTCGGGCATGCCGCCGCGCGCGTTGCGGGTGCTGCAGCGGGCGGCCGAGGTCGCGGCGATCCTCCAGGTGGCCGCGTCGGACGCCCCGGGCGGAGCCGTGTCGGCCTCCGCGCAGGCCGCGCGCGACGAGGCGCTGCGGCCGTTGTCGGAGGCGGTCCGGCGGGCGCGGCACGCGGCGGTCGACGAAGCGGTGCGCGTGCTGTCCGACCAAGCGGCTGGACGGCACTAGTCCTTCCGCGCGTCCGCCTGGGCTTTTCGGTCGCGCGCCATTCCGGTGCACCATCCCGACACTCGTCTAACGGTCCGTGAACAACCCCTGGTAACGGGCTCGTAACCGGCGCAGTCGCGCACGCACTGTGAATGAACCCCTCGTCAACGTGATGTGTCGTGGGTTACGGTATTTCTGGGAGCGCTCCCAGTCCTCATCCCCGGTTCCGGCTCACCGTTGAGCGCGGACACCCATCTGGGAGCGTTCCCAGACGACGATTTGCTCGCAAGGAGGCGATGCATGAGTCCGCGCACATTCCTCCGGTCCCGCAAGACGGCCGGAGCGATGGCGATGGTGTCGGTGGCCGCCATGTCCGCGGCGGCGGTCGTGGCCGGAGGCACCACCGCCAGCGCCGCGCCCGGTTGCCGGGTCGACTACACCATCACGAGCCAGTGGCAGGGCGGTTTCGGGGCCACTGTCACGGTCACCAACCTCGGGGACGCGATCTCCGGCGGCTGGACGTTGGACTGGGACTTCGCCGCGGGGCAGACGGTCCAGCAGGGGTGGAACGGCCGGTTCAGCCAGTCGGGCGCCAAGGTGACGGTCCGCAACCCCGAGTGGTCGGCGGCGCTGGGCACCGGCGCCTCGGTCACCCCGGGCTTCAACGGGTCCTGGAACGGCTCGAACCCGAAGCCGACCCAGTTCCGGTTGAACGGGACGGTCTGCACCGGCACGGTGACGACCACGACCACGACCACCACCACGACGACGACCACGACCACGACGACCACCGACACGAACCCGAACCCGGGTACGCGGGTGGACAACCCGTACGTGGGCGCCGGCGTGTACGTCAACCCGCAGTGGCAGCGGCAGGCCGCCGCCGAGCCGGGTGGTTCGCGCGTCGCCAACCAGCCGACCGGCGTCTGGATGGACCGGATCAGCGCGATCGACGGCAACGGCTCGCCGACCACCGGCAGCATGGGCCTGGCCGACCACCTGAACGAGGCGGAGCGCCAGCGCGCCGCGTCGCCGACCGGTGAGCTGGTCTTCCAGGTCGTCATCTACAACCTGCCCGGTCGCGACTGCGCGGCGCTGGCGTCCAACGGCGAGCTGAAGGCCGACGAACTGCCGCGCTACAAGGCCGAGTACATCGACAAGATCGCGGGCATCCTGGCCCGGCCGGAGTACGCGCGGCTGCGGATCGTGGCGGTCATCGAGATCGACTCGCTGCCCAACCTGGTCACCAACGTCACGCCGCGGGCGACGGCCACGCCCAACTGCGACGTGATGAAGCAGAACCAGAACTACCAGAACGGCGTGGCGTACGCGGTGTCCAAGCTCGGCGACATCCCGAACGTCTACAACTACCTCGACTCCGGCCACCACGGCTGGATCGGGTGGGGCGACACCGTTCCCGAGTACGACAACTTCTTCGCCTCGGCGAAGATGATGGCCTCGATCCTGGGCCGCGAGGGCGCGACCAAGTCCGACGTGCACGGCTTCATCACCAACACGGCGAACTACTCCGCGCTGGAGGAGCCGTACTGGACGGTGGACGACGTGGTCGGCGGCCAGCAGGTGAAGCAGGCTTCCAAGTGGGTCGACTGGAACGACTTCAACGGTGAGCTGGGCTTCGCCACGGCGATGCGGGCCGAACTGGTCAAGCAGGGCTTCGACAGCGGCATCGGCATGCTGATCGACACGTCCCGCAACGGCTGGGGCGGCGCGAACCGCCCGACCGGCAAGTCGACCTCGACCAACGCGGCCGAGTACGTCGACCAGTCCCGCATCGACCGCCGCTTCCAGAAGGGCAACTGGTGCAACCAGGCCGGTGCGGGCCTCGGCGAGCGCCCGAAGGCCGCGCCGAAGCCGAACATCGACGCCTACGTCTGGATCAAGCCGCCGGGCGAGTCCGACGGCGCGAGCACGGAGATCCCGAACAACGAGGGCAAGGGCTTCGACCGGATGTGCGACCCGACGTACACCGGCAACCCGCGCAACGGCAACAACATGTCGGGCGCGCTGCCCAACGCGCCGCTCTCGGGCCACTGGTTCTCGGCCCAGTTCCAGGAGCTGATGCGCAACGCCTACCCGCCGCTGTCCTGACGGGTTGAGCGATCTCCCGTGGGCGGTGTCCTCCAGGCACCGCCCACGGGCTATAACGGGGGCGTGACCGACGACCGCACGAACTGGTGGCTGGGCCTCGCCCAATCGCTCAACGCCCGCGTCTACGACACCAAGCGCGACCCGGTGGAGCGGGTCGTGTGGGCGGACATCAGCGCGGGCGCGCTCGACATCGCCCTCGACTCGGGCGGTCTCGACGAGCGCGAGGTCACCCTCCGGCTCATCTCCCTCTGCCACAACGCCGCGGCCCTCGCCGACCCACCTGCCAGCCTCGACCCGGACACCCTGGCCCGCCGCGGCCTGGCCCTGATCCCGCTGGCCCGCGACGAGGCGGTGCGCCGGGCGGCGAACTGGCGCGAGCGCCCGATCGAGGAGATCCGGATACTGCGCACCGCCAAGAACGTCGCCGGCCGCCTCGACCTCATCGCCGACCACATCCGCGACCCCGACCTCCAGCGCGAGGTCCGAGCCTGGGTGGCGGTCCGCGACCAACTGCCATGACCTCGGAAGTTCGGCTGTGGGCGAACAGGGAGCCGTTCTGGAGGAACTCCACGTCGACACGGTCGTGTGGACTTGCGTAGCGTCGAACGGGTGACGATCGGACTCCCCAAGACCGCGGGTGAGCTGAGGACCGCCGGGTACCTGCCGCGCAGCGTCAAGGTCGAGCTGCGGGACAACCTGGTGGCCGCCCTGCGGGAGAAGCGGAACCCCTGGCCCGGCATCGTCGGGTTCGAGCGGACCGTGTTGCCGCAGCTCGAACGGGCCATCCTCGCGGGGCACGACGTGGTGTTGCTCGGGGAGCGGGGGCAGGGCAAGACGCGGCTGCTGCGCACCCTGGTGACCCTGCTCGACGAGTGGACCCCGGTGATCGAGGGCGCGGAGCTGCACGAGCACCCGCTGGACCCCATCACCCCCGAGTCCAAGCGGCGCGCGCGCGAGCTGGGGGACGACCTCCCGGTCGCCTGGAAGCACCGGGACGAGCGGTTCGCCGAGAAGCTCGCCACGCCCGACACCAGCGTCGGCGACCTGGTCGGCGACGTGGACCCGGTCAAGGTCGCCCAGGGGCGCAGCCTCGGCGACCCCGAGACGATCCACTACGGCCTGCTCCCGCGCAGCCACCGCGGCATCATCGCGGTCAACGAGCTGCCCGACCTCGCCGAGCGCATCCAGGTCTCGCTGCTCAACGTGATGGAGGAGCGCGACATCCAGATCCGCGGCTACACGCTGCGCCTCCCGCTGGACGTCCTGCTCGTCGCCACCGCCAACCCCGAGGACTACACCAACCGCGGCCGGATCATCACCCCGCTCAAGGACCGCTTCGGCGCGGAGATCCGCACGCACTACCCGCTGGAGGTCGCCGCCGAGGTGGACCTGGTGCGCCAGGAGGCGAACCTGGTCGCGGAGGTCGGCGACCACCTGCTGGAGGTCATCGCCCGGTTCGTCCGCCACCTGCGCGAGTCCTCCGCGATCGACCAGCGCTCCGGCGTCTCGGCGCGGTTCGCGGTGGCGGCGGCCGAGACGGTCGCCGCGAGCGCCCTGCGGCGCGGCGCGCTGATCGGCGAGTCCCCGGCCATCGCGCGGCCGGTGGACCTGGAGTCCGTCCCGGCCGTGCTGCGCGGCAAGCTGGAGTTCGAGGCCGGCGAGGAGGGGCGCGAGCAGGAGGTGCTGACCCACCTGCTGCGGCGCTCGATCGCCGACACCGCGCGCTCGGCGTTCGCCGGGCTGAACCTGCGCCCGCTGGCCGAGCTGGTCTCCGACGGCCACCCGGTGGCCACCGGCGAACGCGTCCACGCGGGCGACCTGCTGGCCGCGCTGCCCGAGCTGCCGCTGCTGCACGAGGTCGCCAAGCGGGTCGGCGCGGGGCCGAAGGACCCGGTGGGCCGCATCGCCTCCGCCGTCGAGCTGGCGCTGGAGTCGCTCTACCTCACCCGGCAGCTGTCCAAGGACGACGACGACGACCGATCGGTGTACGGATGACCGGTTACCGCTACGGCCGGTACGTCGACGGCCCGGACCCGCTGGCCCCGCCCACCGACCTGCGGGCGGCGATGGACGAGCTGGGCCGCGAGGTCATGGAGGGCGCGTCGCCGGAGTCGGCGCTGCGCGAGCTGCTGCGCCGGGGCCTGCCCGGTCAGCGCGGGCTGGACGACCTGACCTCCCGGCTGTGGCAGCGCCGCGCGGCCATCCAGCGCCGGCACCGCCTCGACGGCACGCTCCAGGAGATCCGGCGGCTGCTGGAACGGGCGCTGGAGGCCGAACGGGCCGCGCTGTTCCCCGACCCGGACGACGAGGCGCGGTTCCGCGAGGCGCAGTTGGACGCGTTGCCGCAGGGCACGGCGGCGGCGGTCCGCGAGCTGGCCGAGTACGACTGGCGGTCCCCGCAGGCCCGCGAGGCCTACGAGCAGATCCAGAACATGCTCGGCAAGGAGCTGCTCGACCAGCGGTTCCAGGGCATGAAGCAGGCCATGCAGAACGTCCAACCGCAGGACGTCGAGCGCATCAAGGACATGCTCAACGACCTGAACGGGCTCCTCGCCGCGCACGCCCAGGGCCAGGACACGCCCGAGCAGTTCCAGGACTTCATGCGCAAGCACGGCGAGTTCTTCCCGGAGAACCCGCGCGACGTCGAGGAGCTGATCGACGCGCTGGCGGCCCGGTCGGCGGCGGCGCAGCGCATGATGAACTCGATGACCGAGGAGCAGCGGCAGGAGCTGAACGCCCTGTCGCAGCAGGCTTTCGGCAACTCCGGCATCGGGCGGCAACTGTCCACCCTGGACTCGCTCCTCCAGGGGCTGCGGCCCGGCGAGGACTGGACCGGCTCGGCCCGCTTCCGCGGCAACCAGCCGCTGGGCCTGGGCGAGGGCGCGCAGGCCATGGCCGACCTCGCCGAGCTGGACGCGCTGGCCGAGCAGCTCGCCCAGTCCTACCCCGGCGCGCGGCTGGAGGACATCGACCTGGAGGCCCTGGTCCGCCAGCTCGGCGACGAGGCCGGGGTGGACGCGCGGCGGCTGGCCGAGCTGGAACGCGAGCTGCGGCAGCAGAACCTGCTCGAACGCGCGCCCGACGGCTCGCTGCGGCTGACCCCGAAAGCGTTGCGGCGCTTGGGGGAGACCGCGCTGCGCGGGGTGATCGACAGCGTCCGGGCGCAGGGTCGGCGGGACAACACGCGGGCCGGCGCGGCGGGCGAGCTGCTCGGCAGCACCCGGCCGTGGGAGTTCGGCGACACCGAGCCGTGGAACGTCCCCCGGACGGTCACCAACGCGGTGCTGCGCGGCGGGACCGGCGAGATCGGCCTGGACGTCGTGGACGTCGAGGTCAGCGAGACCGAGCAGCGGTCGCGGGCGGCGGTCGCGCTGTGCGTGGACACGTCGTGGTCGATGGTGCAGGACGGCCGGTGGGTGCCGATGAAGCGCACCGCCCTGGCCCTGCACCACCTGGTCCGCACCCGGTTCCGCACGGACGCGTTGCAGCTCATCACGTTCGGCCGGCACGCCGAGGCCGTCGACATCGGGCAGCTCACCGCGTTGGAGGGCGTCTGGGAGCAGGGCACGAACCTGCACCACGCGCTGCTGCTCGCGTCCCGGCACGTCCGCCGCCACCCCGACGCCCAGCCCGTGGTGCTGGTGGTGACCGACGGCGAGCCGACCGCGCACCTGGAGGCCGATGGCGAGGCCGAGTTCTTCTACCCGCCGCGGCCGCGCACGCTGGCCAAGACGATCGCCGAGGTGGACGGCCTGGCCAAGCTGGGCGCGGCGATCACGGTGTTCCGGCTGGGCGACGACCCGCGGCTGGCCCGGTTCGTGGACATGGTCGCCCGGCGCAGCGGTGGCCGCGTGGTCGCGCCCGATGAGGACGGCCTGGGCGCGGCCGTGGTCAGCGACTACCTCCGGTCGCGCCGCCGGCGGTGATGCAACCCCCGGTGCTGTCGCTTCCGTCCTGGGAGCGACAGCACAAACGGGAGGTCGTGACGTGATTCGGGTCGTACCCGCGGTCCTGCTGGCGGTGGCGCTGGGCGGCTGCGCCGGCGCGGAACCGGGCACCCCGCCGCCGGCGTCGCCGACCACGACGTCCGCCGCGCCGGACGCGCGGGTCAACGACCCCGCGCTGCAGGCCGCCGCGCAGGCGTTGGAGCCGCTGTTGCAGTCGAAGTTCCGGGGCACCTACTCCGGGCTTGAGGTGGACAGCGCGAAGGGGGCCGTCGTGGTCCACCGGGTGCCCGACGAGGCGTTGGACGACGCCGCCCGCGCGGCCGCGCCGGACGTGCGGCTGGAGTTCGTGGACGCCGCGTACCCGCTGGCGAAGATGGAAGACGTGGTCGAACGGCTCAACGCCGACGCCGACCACTGGAAGGCCCAGGGCGTGCAGCTCACGACGTGGGGACCCGCGCCCGACGGGTCGGGCGTGAACGTCACGACCGTCGCGGGCGAGGTGGACCGGGCCAAGCTGGTCGAGCGGTACGGCGACATCATCCGCGTGACGCGGGCCGACTTCCCCGTCCCGGTGCCGAAGTCGATCCCGGCCACGCCGACGCGGTGACCAGTCCGGACGATCACGGAAAGTTTCGTTGAAGTTTCGTTCTGTAACGGATAGGCTGAACCTTGCTCTGGGAGCGCTCCCAGGATCCGCCGTCGAATCCTTCGGAGAACGGAGGCCCTTCCATGCGCGTGCGCAGTTCCTCCAGGTCCGTCCGCCCGCGGAACGTCATCGCACTGGTCGTCGGCATGTTCGCCTGCTTGGTCGTCTGGGCCCCGACGGCCTCGGCGCACGGCACGATCGTCGGTCCGCCGACCCGTGCCTACCAGTGCTGGCAGACGTGGGGCAGCCAACACACCAACCCGGCCATGCAGCAGCAGGACCCCATGTGCTGGCAAGCCTTCCAGGCCAACGCCGACACCATGTGGAACTGGATGAGCGCGTTGCGGGACGGCCTGCGCGGCAACTTCCAGGGTTCCACGCCGGACGGGCAGCTGTGCAGCAACGCGTTGTCCCGCAACAACGCCCTGAACACGCCCGGGGCGTGGAAGACGACCAACGTCGGCAGCAACTTCACGATGCGGCTGTACGACCAGGCCAGCCACGGCGCGGACTACTTCCGGGTCTACATCAGCAAGAACGGGTTCGACCCGACCACGCAGCGCCTCGGTTGGGGCAACCTGGACTTCGTCCTCCAGACCGGCCGGTACGCCCCCGCCAAGGACATCTCGTTCAACGTCCAGACCAACGGCACCTACCGGGGACGCCACGTGGTGTTCACGATCTGGCAGGCCTCGCACCTGGACCAGACCTACATGTGGTGCAGTGACGTGAACTTCGGCTAGCGGTGCGGCCCGGCGTCGATCCCGGCGCCGGGCCTCGTCCGCGGGTCCACCGGCTCCGGAGTCGCCGACGCGGTGAGGTAGTCGGCGGGGGAGAAGTCCTTGATGCGCTTGGTCATCCGCACCGTGGACCAGGGCCACAGCGTGCTGTTGCGGCCGTTCTTGTCGATGTAGTAGCTCATGCAGCCGCCCGCGTTGTAGACGGTGGTCCGCAGGGCTTCCTGGACCTCGGTGTTGAACACCTCCTGCACCGGCCGCCGCACCTCGACGCTGTGCCACCCGTTGCGGCGCATGGTCCTCAGCGCGTCGAGCAGGTAGCGGAGCTGGGCCTCGACGATGGTGAACGCCGACGAGTGGCCGGTGCCGAGGTTGGGGCCGAGCAGCAGGAACAGGTTCGGGAAGCCGTGCACGGCGGTGCCCAGGTAGGCCTGCGGGCTGCCCTGCCACACCTCGTCCAGGCTGCGGCCGTCCGCGCCGTAGACGTGCCTGGCCACCGGCGGGTCGCTGAAGTGGAAGCCGGTGCCGAGGATGATCGCGTCCACCTCACGCCGGGTGCCGTCCCGCGCGATGACCTCGTTGCCCTCGACGCGGGCGATGGCCTGGGCGAGGACTTCGACGTTCGGCCTGGTCAGCGCGGGGTAGTAGGTGTTGGACATGAGCAGGCGCTTGCAGCCCAGGACGAAGTCCGGGGTCAGCGCCGCACGGAGTTGCGGGTCCTTGACCGACCGGTGCAGGTTCCACAGACCGGCCTTCTGGACGACCTGCATGACCTTCGGGTGGCGGAACGCGAAGCTGAACACCTCCAGGCCGCCGTAGAACGCGTTGCGGTACCACCGTTGGGTGATCGGAAGGTACCGGAAGAGTGCTCGTTCGATCCACGGCATGCGGTGGTCCACTTTGGGCAGCACCCACGGCGCGGTGCGCTGGAACAGGTGGAGTGCAGCCACTTTCGGCTGGATCCTGGGCACGAACTGGATCGCGCTGGCTCCCGTGCCGACGACCGCGACCCGTTTGCCGGTCAGGTCGTAGTCGTAGTTCCAGCGCGAGGAGTGGAAGATCTCGCCGGGGAAGTCCGCTAGGCCGGGCAGGTCGGGCAGGAGCGGTTCGTGCCACGGTCCCGTGCCCGAGACCAGCACGCGGGCCGTGTAGTGGCCGTTCGAGGTGGCGACCTGCCAGTGCTCGCCGTCCCAGCGCGCCTCGGTGACCGCGGTGTCGAACCGGATCAGCGGCGTGAGCCCGAACTCCGCCGAGGTCCGTTCCAGGTAGGCCCGGATCTCGGGCTGCTCGGCGAACACGCGGCCCCAGTCGGGGTTGGGCGCGAACGAGTACGAGTACAGCGACGACGGGATGTCGCACGCGCAACCCGGGTAGGTGTTGTCCCGCCAGGTCCCGCCGACCGAGCCGCCCTTCTCCAGGACGAGCAGGTCGAACCCGGCCTCCTTGAGCTTGATGGCCGCCCCGATGCCCGAGGCTCCCGCACCCACCACCAGAACGTCCACCGTCATCATGGATACCGACGGTATTTCGATACCGGTGGTCTGTCAACGTAGGCTGAACGGGTGCCCAGACTGACCCGCGCCGAAAGCCAGGCCCGGACCCGCGACCTGCTCACCGACACCGCCCAGCGCCTGTTCCTGCGCGACGGCTACCACGCCACGTCGCTGGACAAGGTCGCCGAGGCGGCCGGCTTCTCCAAGGGCGCGGTGTACTCGAACTTCCGCAACAAGGACGAGTTGTGCCTGGTCGTGCTCGACCGGCTCTACGCGGAGCGGATCGCCGAGATCGGCAAGGCGTTCTCCGGCGGGACGCTGGAGGAGCGGTTCCGGGCGTTCGAGGAGTACGCGGAGGGCATGCTGGGTGACGCGCCGCGGACCCAGTTCGAGGTCGAGTTCGCGTTGCAGGCGCGGCAGAACCGGGAGCTGCAAGCCGACCTGGGGCGGCGGGACGTGCTGGTGGTGACGGCCCTGGAGCGGCTGGTGCAGTCCCAAGTGGACGAGTTCGGGCTCCGGCCGTTGCTGCCGGCCCGGGAGCTGGCGCGGACGCTGCTCAGCCTGGGCATCGGGCTGGGGGTGCAGCGGTTCGTGGTGCAGGACGTCCTGCCGGTGCGGGTCCTGACCGACACCGTGCGGGTCCTGCTGGGGATCGGGCGCGAGACCTGAGATCTACTCCTGGTCCTCCTTGTCGGTGGTCCTGACCTCGCGGTTCGTCGACGCCAGCGCCGCCTCGGTGGCCGCGTCGGGCTTGACCCGGTGCTTGCCGGGCCTGGTGATGGAGAAGTGGGCCTCGTCCCGCATCCGCTCCACCATGTGCGGGTAGTGCAGCTCGAACGCCGGCCGCTCGGACCGGATGCGGGGCAGCTCGGTGAAGTTGTGCCGGGGCGGCGGGGACGACGTGGCCCACTCCAGCGAGTTGCCGAAGCCCCAGGGGTCGTCGCGGTCGGCCGGGTCGCCGAACCGGTAGCTGCGGAACACGTTCCACACGAACGGCAGCACCGACGCGCCCAGCACGAACGCGCCGATCGTGGAGATGGTGTTCATCGTGGTGAAGCCGTCGTCGGGCAGGTAGTCCGCGTACCGGCGGGGGAAGCCGATGTTGCCCAGCCAGTGCTGGATCAGGAAGGTCAGGTGGAAGCCGATGAACGTGGTCCAGAAGTGCAGCTTGCCCAGCGGCTCGTTGAGCATCCGGCCGGTCATCTTCGGGAACCAGAAGTAGATGCCCGCGTAGGTGGCGAACACGATGGTGCCGAACAGGACGTAGTGGAAGTGGGCGACCACGAAGTAGGTGTCGGTGACGTGGAAGTCCAGCGGCGGTGACGCCAGGAGGATGCCGGTCAGTCCGCCGAGCAGGAACGTGATCAGGAAGCCGATGCTGAACAGCATCGGCGTCTCGAACGACAGTTGCCCCCGCCACATGGTGCCGATCCAGTTGAAGAACTTGATGCCGGTCGGCACGGCGATCAGGAACGTCATGAGCGAGAAGAACGGCAGCAGCACCGCGCCTGTGGCGAACATGTGGTGCGCCCACACGGCCACCGACAACGCGGCGATGGCGAACGTGGCGAACACCAGTCCCTTGTAGCCGAACAGCGGTTTGCGGCTGAACACCGGGAAGATCTCGCTCACGATCCCGAAGAAGGGCAGCGCGACGATGTAGACCTCGGGGTGGCCGAAGAACCAGAACAGGTGCTGCCACAGGATCACGCCGCCGTTGGCCGGGTCGAACACGTGCGCGCCGAGGTGCCGGTCGGCGGCCAGGCCCATCAGGGCGGCGGTCAGGATCGGGAACGCCAGCAGGATCAGGATGCTCGTGACGAAGATGTTCCAGGTGAAGATCGGCATCCGGAACATCGTCATGCCCGGCGCGCGCAGGCAGCACACCGTGGTCACCATGTTCACGCCGCCGAGGATGGTGCCCAGGCCACCCACGGTCAGGCCCATGATCCACAGGTCCGCGCCGACGCCGGGGGAGTGGACGGCCGAGGTCAGCGGCGTGTAGGCGGTCCAGCCGAAGTCCGCCGCGCCGCCGGGGGTCATGAAGCTGGCCACGACCATCGTGCCGCCGAACAGGAACAGCCAGTACGAGAAGGCGTTGAGGCGGGGGAACGCGACGTCCGGCGCGCCGATCTGCAACGGCAGGATGTAGTTGGCGAAGCCGAACAGGATCGGCGTCGCGTAGAGCAGCAACATGATCGTGCCGTGCATGGTGAACAGCTGGTTGTACTGCTCGTTGGACAGGAACTGCAGCCCCGGCCGGGCCAGCTCGCCCCGGATCAGCAGCGCCATCAGGCCGCCGATCATGAAGAACGCGAACGACGTGACCAGGTAGAGCAGCCCGATCTGCTTCGGGTCGGTGGTCTTGAACAGCGCGAGCAGCGCGGCGCCCTTGGGCCGTCGCCGGGCGGCGCCCGGATGGGTGATGACGGGTTCCGGCTTGAGCGCGGTCATGACCGCCTCCCTCGTCCGACGGTGTCCCGGGAGCCACGCTCATGGTCCACCCGCCGGGGCGCTCCGGCAATCGCTCAGCCGGGCAGCTGTTCCGCCGCCTCACCCGGTTGAGCGGGTTCGACCTGCTGCGTCAGGTGCGCCGACGCCCGTTCGAGGAACCTGAGCAGCTCGACCGGGAAGGGCAGGACCAGGGTCGAGTTCTTCTCCGCCGCCACCTCCACGATGGTCTGGAGCAGCCGGAGCTGGAGCGCGGCGGGCGTGTCCGCCATCCGGGCCGCCGCCTCCGACAGCTTCAGCGACGCCTGCAGTTCGCCGTCGGCGGTGATGATGCGGGCCCGCCGCTCGCGCTCGGCCTCCGCCTGCCGCGACATCGACCGCTTCATGCTCTCCGGCAGGGCGACGTCCTTGATCTCCACCCGGTCGATGTCGATGCCCCACGACACGGCCGGGTTGTCGATCATCAGCTCCAGGCCCTGGTTGAGCCGCTCGCGGTTGGAGAGCAGGTCGTCCAGCTCGCTCTTGCCGATGATCGAGCGCAGGGAGGTCTGCGCGACCTGGAGCATGGCGAACCGGTAGTCCTCGACGTTGACGACGGCCCGCACCGGGTCGACGACCTTGAAGTAGACGACGGCGTCCACCCGCACGGTGACGTTGTCGCGGGTGATGCCGTCCTGCGCGGGGATGGGCATCGTGACGATCTGGAGGTTCACCTTCTTGAGCCGGTCCACGCCCGGCACGATCATGGTCAACCCCGGCCCGCGCAGCTTCTGCCGCACCCGGCCGAACCGGAACACCAGGCCTTGCTCGAACTGCTTGACCACCCGGGCCGAGGACGCCAGACCCAGCGCGGCCAGTCCGAGGACGCCGATGACGATGTCGAGGATCATCGCGATCATCTCCCACGACCATCTCCCACGGCCCAGGGTACGCCCGCGGGTCCCGCCAGGCGGACGTCCGCTTGAGCGGTCGGGTTAGGGTCGATCCCATGCAGACCTGGTCATCGATCCCAGTCCCGCGCCTCGCGGGGGAGCCGCGCCCGCTGCGGCTGTACGACACGGCCACCGGCGAGGTCCGACCCACCGCCCCCGGTGACACCGCCAGGCTGTACGTCTGCGGCATCACGCCCTACGACGCGACCCACCTGGGCCACGCCGCGACCTACCTGACGTTCGACCTGGTGCACCGGGTGTGGCTGGACAACGGCCACGACGTGCACTACGTGCAGAACGTCACCGACATCGACGACCCGCTGCTGGAGCGGGCCGAGCGCGACCAGGACGACTGGGTGGTCCTGGCCATGCGCGAGACGGCGCTGTTCCGCGAGGACATGGTGGCCCTGCGCGTCCTGCCGCCGCGCCAGTACATCGGCGCCGTCGAGGCGATCCCCGAGGTGGTGGAGGCCGTGGCGAAGCTGCTCGCCGACGGCGCCGCCTACCGGGTGGACGACCCGGAGCACCCGGACGTGTACTTCGACCACACGGCGACCGGGCGGTTCGGCTACGAGTCGAACTACGACCAGGAGACGATGGCGAAGTACTTCGCCGAACGCGGCGGCGACCCGGACCGCCCGGGCAAGCGGCACCCGCTGGACGCCCTGCTGTGGCGGATGGCCCGGCCGGGTGAGCCGTCGTGGCCGTCGGAGCTGGGCGACGGGCGTCCGGGCTGGCACATCGAGTGCAGCGCGATCGCGTTGAACCGCCTGGGCGCGGGCTTCGACGTGCAGGGCGGCGGCTCGGACCTGATCTTCCCGCACCACGAGTTCAGCTCCGCGCACGCCGAGGCGCTGACCGGCGAGCACCCGTTCGCGCGGCACTACGTGCACGCGGGGATGATCGGGTTGGACGGCGAGAAGATGTCCAAGTCGCGCGGCAACCTGGTGTTCGTGTCGAAGCTGCGGGCGCAGAAGGTGGACCCGAACGCGATCCGCCTGGCACTGCTGGCCGGCCACTACCGCAGCGACCGGCCGTGGAGCGACGACCTGCTGGCCGGCGCGGTCGAGCGCTTGGGCACGTGGCGTCGGGCGGCGGCGCTGTCGACCGGTCCTTCGGCGGCCGAGACGGTCGCGCGCCTGCGCGACCACCTTGGTGACGACCTGGACACGCCGAAGGCGTTGGCGGCTCTGGACGCGTGGGCGGACGCGGCCTTGTCCTCGGGCGGTTCGGACGCGGCGGCCCCCGGGTTGTTCCGCGACGCCGTGGACGCTCTGCTGGGCGTGGAGCTGTAGCTCTCCCCTGTAGTTCCCCGCGTGGTCGGGTGGCGCGGCCGGTGCCACCCCGATCCGCGCACCGCGAGGCCCTCGCGACCGTCGTCCCGCGCGCCGCTGACCCGGCGGTCCCGGGTGCGCACTTCCGGCCCGTCCCGCCGCGCTCCCTGTTCACGGGACGCGCGAGGGGCGCGAATCGGGCCCGGGACGACGAAACACGATCGGGTGATCCTGGTTCCAGCCGCGTCCGGTGATCATCCTACACCGGCCACGACCTGCGGAAAGGCCGCCCGCGCGAGGAGCGGACGGCCTTTCCGGGTCGAGCTGGCTCAGGTCACGCGTCGAGCGTCCAGGAGTCGATGCGGCCCGTGTCGATGGCCGCCTGGTCGCGGACGCGCAGCTTCCACGTGCCGGCGGCCGTCTCCGCGGAGGCGTTCACCGTGTACGTGCGGTTGATGTTGTCGGCGCTGCCGCCCGAGCGGTTGTGCAGGTTGTAGACCGTGCCGTCCGGCGCCACCAGGTCGACGATCAGGTCGCCGATGTAGGTGTGCACGATCGCCACCGTCACCTGCGTGGTCGCCGAGGCGTTGCCCGCGCAGGTCAGCGCGATCGGGCTGTTGACGTCGGAGAAGTCGCCGATCGCCACGTCGGTCCCGTTGGTCACGGGGTCGCAGCCGGTGCCGGGCTCGCGGATCGTCCACGTGAACGAAGCGCTACCGGTGCGCGACGCCGAGTCCGTCACGGTCACGGTCACGTTGTAGGTGCCGGCGGTGGTCGGGGTGCCCGAGACCGTGCCGTTCGACGCGCCGGTCAGGCCCGGGGGCAGGCCGGTGAAGGAGAACGTGTACGGCGCGGTGCCGCCGGACGCGGTGACGGTCAGGTTGACCGCGGTGCCCACGGTGCCGGTCTGGTTGCCCGGGTTGTTGACCGTCGGGCCGCTGGGGGTGCCGGTGCCGACGAACAGCAGCTTGTTGGCCGAACCGGTGCCCGGGCTGGTGATCTTGTCCGACGTCGCCGCGTTGACCAGCGCGGTCTGGACGGCCGACGGGGTCGCCGACGGGTTGTCCGCCAGGTACAGCGCCGCCGCGCCCGCCACGTGCGGCGAGGCCATCGACGTGCCGGAGATCGTGTTGGTCGCCGAGTCGCTGGTGTGCCACGCCGAGGTGATGTTGTTGCCCGGCGCGAAGATGTCGGTGCAGGTGCCGAAGTTCGAGAACGACGCCCGCGCGTCGGTGTTCGTGGACGCGTTGGTGCTGATCGCCTCGGCCACGCGCGCCGGCGAGTAGTTGCACGCGTTGGCGTTGGAGTTGCCCGACGCGACCGCGTAGGTGATGCCGGAGGCGATGGAGTTGCGCACCGCGTTGTCCAGCGTGGTGTCCACGCCGCCGCCCAGCGACATGTTCGCCACGGCCGGCTTGACGGCGTTCTGGGTCACCCAGTTCACGCCGTTGACCACACCCGCGGTGGTGCCCGAACCCTGGCAGTTGAGCACCTTCACCGCGATGAGCTTGACCTCCTTGGCCACGCCGTGAGCGGTACCGCCGACCGTGCCCGCCACGTGGGTGCCGTGGCCGTTGCAGTCGGTGTTGTTGCTGTCGACGGTGTTGGTGCCCCAGGTGGCGCGTCCGCCGAAGTCGGCGTGGGTGGTCCGGATGCCGGTGTCGATGATGTAGGCGCGGACGTTGCTCGCGGTGTTGGGGTAGGTGTAGCTGTTGTCCAGCGGCAGGTTGCGCTGGTCGATGCGGTCCAGGCCCCACGAGGGCGGGTTGGTCTGCGTGCCCGTGGCCTGCACGGGCAGGTCGGCCTGCACGTACTGCACGCGCGGGTCGGCGGCGAGGCGGCGCGCCTGGGTGGCGGACAGGCCGGTCGCGTGGAAGCCGTTGAGGGCGTGCTGCCAGGCCACCTGGACCTTGCCGCCGTACTTGCCGACCAGGGCGCCGGCGGTGTCGGCGGACGCGGCGCGCGGCGAGGCGCTGTCGCGCAGGACCACCACGTACGAGCCGGCGATCGCGTCGGCGCGGTCCGCAGCCAGCACGTCGGCTTCGGCCGCGGCCACACCGGCGGTGCTGAACGCGAGGGCCATGGCGGATATGCCGGCCAGACCGAGGACGGCCATTCTTCTGGTTGTGCGGGCGTCTCCCATGACAGGGTTCTCCCTAAGGGCAGGGTCGCCCCTCCGTGCCGGCGGGTGTGCCGGACGGCGGAGCGGTGCAGGGTTGGGGACGTTCGCGCGAACGGTGTGGAGCCGACCTGGTCACATGCATGGTCGGGACAAAACCCGGTGGCGAACAGCGCCGCCTGGCCTAATTGCCCCTGCTCGCAATCGGTGTCCCGTGGAAAACCCCAGGTACACAGGTTGACCGTCAGGTGTTAAAGCGCTCGTCGCGGTAGGCGCGCCACCGTTCGAGCATGCCGGGCAGCTCGCGGTGGAAGAACTGGAAGAACGCCAGGGTCTCCTCGATGCGCCGACCGGCCGCGGTGTCGCCGAGCACCTCGATGCCCTCCTTGAGCGGACCCTCCCACCGGGCCAGCTGCTGGTCGCGGCGGAAGATCGCCTCGTACCAGACGTCGTCGTAGACCCGGTAGACGTCGCGGCGGGTGCCGGTCTCGCGCTCGCGGCTGACCAGCCCGACCTGGGTCAGGTAGCGCACGGCCCCGGAGATCGCGGCGGGGGAGACGCGCAGGAGCTCCGCGAGTTCGGCGGCGGTGAGCGTGCCGTCGTCGGCGGCGAGCAGGGAGACGAAGACGCGCGCGGGCATCCGGGGCATGCCCGACTCCGCGAACGCCGCCGCGAAGCGCTCGATGAACCGCAGCACCGCCTGTTCGTCCCGCTCACTCACCTGGGTCACCGCCGCATCTTGCTACACCGTCCACGGACGGGCGGCAGTTTATACGCTTCCTTAACTTCACGACTTTGTGAAATGACTGTAGCTTACCGGCCATGACACCAGCGATATCCGTGTCGGGCCTGGTCAAGGCCTTCGGACCGACACGCGCACTGGACGGGTTGGACCTGACCGTCCGCGAGGGGGAGGTGCACGGCTTCCTCGGCCCCAACGGGGCGGGCAAGTCGACCACCATCCGGGTCCTGCTGGGCCTGCTGCGCGCCGACGCCGGCGCCGCCACCCTGCTCGGCGGGGACCCGTGGCGTGACGCGGCGGCCCTGCACCGCAGGCTGGCCTACGTGCCCGGCGACGTGAGCCTGTGGCCGAACCTGACCGGCGGCGAGGTCATCGACCTGCTCGGCCGGCTGCGCGGCGGCCTGAACGAGAAGCGCCGCAAGGCCCTGCTCGACCGGTTCGAGCTGGACCCGCGCAAGAAGGGCCGCACCTACTCCAAGGGCAACCGGCAGAAGGTGGCGCTCGTCGCGGCGCTGGCCTCGGACGTGGAGCTGCTCATCCTCGACGAGCCCACCTCCGGCCTCGACCCGCTGATGGAGGCGGTCTTCCAGGAGGCGGTCAACGAGGAGCGCGGCCGGCGGACCGTGCTGCTGTCCAGCCACATCCTCGCCGAGGTCGAGGCGCTGTGCGACCGGGTCAGCATCATCCGCAACGGCCGCACCGTCGAGTCCGGCACCCTGGCCGACCTGCGGCACCTGACCCGCACCAGCGTGTCCGCCGAGCTGGCCGGCGCGCCCAACGGCCTGGCGGCCCTGCCCGGCGTGCACGACCTGGTCGTGGAGGGGCGGCGGGTCCGGTTCGAGGTGGACACCGACCACCTCGACGGCGCGCTCAAAGCCCTGGTCTTGACCGGCGTGCGGACGCTGACCAGCCAGCCGCCCACGCTGGAGGAGCTGTTCCTGCGCCACTACGAGGACGAGCTGCCCAGGGTGACGTCATGACCGGCACGTTCGCGCTGGTCCGGCTCGCGTTGCGGCGCGACCGGCTGCTCATCCCGGTGTGGGTGCTCGGCCTGGCCGGGATCACCCTGGCCACGGCCTCGGGCATGGACGAGCTGTACGGCACGGAGGCGCTGCGGCGGCAACTCGGCGTGACGGCCGGGTCGAACCCGGCGTTCCTGGCCATGCTCGGGCCGATCCACGACTACTCGACCGTCGGCGGCATCCTCGCGTGGCGGTGGGGCGTGTTCGGCGGCCTGCTCACCGGTCTGATGGCGATGTTCCTGGTCACCCGGCACACCCGCGCGGAGGAGGAGACCGGTCGGCTGGAGCTGATCGGGTCCACGGTCACCGGGCGGCACGCGCCGCTGGCCGCCGCCGTGGTGGTGTCGGCGCTGGCGAGCCTGCTCATCGGGCTGTTCATCGCCCTGGGCCTGGTCGGGCTGGGCGAGGACGCCGCGGGCTCGTTCGCGCTGGGATTGGCGTTCACCGGGGCGGGCTGGGTGTTCACCGGGGTGGGCGCGGTCGCCGCGCAGCTCACCGAGAGCGCCCGCACCGCCAACGCGATCGCGGGCGGCGTGCTCGGCGCGTCCTACCTGCTGCGCGCGGTGGGCGACGCGGCCGGCGACCAGGGGCCGCAGTGGCTGACCTGGCTGTCGCCGCTGGGGTGGCTGGAGCTGGTGAAGGCCTTCGCCGAGGACCGGTGGTGGGTGTTGGGGCTGTCGCTCCTGCTCACCGTGGTGCTGGTGGGGGTGGCGGCGGTGCTGGTCGCGCGGCGCGACCTGACCGCGGGTCTCCTGCCGACGCGGCTCGGACCGGCTCGCGCGCCGGCGTCGCTCGGCAGCGCGTTCGGCCTGGCGTGGCGGTTGCAGCGCGGGATGCTGCTGGGCTGGACGCTGAGCCTGTTCGTGCTGGGCGCGGTCTACGGGGCGGTGGCGCGGGCGGTCGAGGACATGCTGAACGCCAACCCCGCGTTGGAGGAGGTGATGTCCCAGCTCGGCGGGTCGGGCGCGATCGTGGACGTCTACCTGGCGTCGATCCTGGGCATCATCGGGCTGTTCAGCGCGATCTACGTGGTGCAGGCGACGCTGCGGCTGCGCGCGGAGGAGGCGGAGTTCCGCGCCGAACCCGTGCTGGCCACGTCCGTGCGGCGGGTGTCGTGGGTGGGCAGCCACCTGGTGTTCGCCACGCTCGGGGTCGTCGTGGTGCTGGCCGCCGCCGGTCTGGGCGCGGGGCTCGTGCACGGGGCCCGGGTCGGTGACGTGGGCGGGCAGGTGACGCGGCTGGTGGGGTCGGCGTTGGCGCACGTGCCGGCCGTGTGGGTGGTCGCGGGGATCTCGCTGCTGCTGTTCGGGCTGGTGCCGAAGCTCGCGTCGGTGAGCTGGGCGTTCCTGGTGGTGTTCCTGGTGCTGGGGCAGCTCGGGCCGTTGCTGGACCTCGACCAGTGGGCGATGGACCTCTCCCCGTTCACCCACGTGCCGAAGGTGCCCGGCGCGGACCTCACCGCGACGCCGCTGGTGTGGCTCACCGTCGTGGCGGTGGTGCTGGTGGTCGTCGGGATCGGCTCGTTCCGCCGCCGGGACATCGGCTGAAAGAGCTCTTTCGAAAGTACTCTTTCAGGTATACCGTCGGGGCGTGGACCTACCCCAGCCCCGACGGGTCACCGACGTCGACGCCCTGAAGGCACTGGCCCACCCGCTGCGGGTGTCGCTGGTGCAGCACCTTCTCGCGGTCGGGCCGCGCACGGCCAGCGAGTGCGCGGCCGAGGTCGGCTCGACCGCCTCCAACTGCAGCTGGCACCTGCGGCAACTCGCGAAGTTCGGTTTCGTGGAACGGGTCGAGGCCGCCAGCGGCCGGGACCGGCCCTGGCGGGCCACCGACGTCGGCCTGGACGTGGGCGCGTTCGACGACGACCCGGCCGTGCGGACCCAACAGGACGCGCTGGTCGCGTTGCAGCTCAACGAGGACAACCGGCTCGCGCAGCGGTTCCTGGACCGGCAGCACGAACTGCCCGGGGAGTGGCGGCGGGCCGCGGCGATGCACGGCTACTCGGTCAACGTCACCGCCGAGGAGCTGGTGGGTCTGCTCGGCATGATCGACGACATCCTGCGGCCCTACCTGACGCCGCTGCGCGCCGACGCGCCCGAGGGCGCGCGGGCCGCCCACATCGGACTGCGGGCGTTCCCGCGATGACGGGGCCGCTGGGGGTGCCCGCGTTCCGGCGGCTGCTGCTCGCCGCGTTCGTGTCGGAGATCGGGGACTGGGTCCTGCTGGTCGCCCTGCCGGTGTACGTCTACCAGCGCACCGGGTCGGTCGGCTCGACGGCGACCACCTTCGTCGTGGCGTTGTTACCGGGCCTGGTGCTCTCGCCGCTGGCCGGGGTGCTGGCGGACCGGTGGGACCGGCGGCGGCTGATGCTGGTGGTGACCCTGGCCCAGGCGGTGGCCCTGCTGCCGCTGCTGACCGGCGACCTGGTGCTGGTCAACGTCGTGATGGCGGTGCAGGCGGCATTGGCGTCGCTGTTCGAGCCGGCGCGCAACGCGCTGCTGCCCGAGGTGGTGGGGCGCGACCGGGTGGCCGCCGCGAACGGGCTGGCGGGCCTGAACGCCAACCTCGCGCGGCTGATCGGCGCGTCGCTCGGCGGCCTGGTCCTGGCCTGGGGCGGCTTGCCGGGCGTGCTGTGGGTGGACGTGGCGTCGTTCGTGCTGGCGGCGGCGTTGCTGGCGCGGCGGTTCCCGGTGGAGTCGGCGCCTGCCACGGCGACCGGTCACCCGTGGCGGGCGTGGCTCGAAGGGTTGCGCGCGATCCGGGGACCGCTGCGCGGGATGGTCGCCGTGATCGGGCTGGTGGCGGTCGGCCAAGGCCTGTTCATGGTGCTGTTCGTGGTGTTCGTGACCGAACGGCTGGGCGGCGGCGAGGCCGAGGTGGGGCTGCTGCGCGGCGTCCAGGCGGTCGGCGGGCTCGTCGGCGGCGCGGCCGTGGGGTGGCTCGCGCGGCGGCTCTCGGCGTGGTCGCTGCTGGGCTGGTCGCTGGTGGCCTTCGGGGCGGTCGCGGCCACCGCGTGGAACGGCGTGCACCTGACCACGGTGTTCGCCTTCTACCTGGGGGTGTTCGCGCTGTGCGGCGCGCCGGGCGTGGTGGCCGGCGCGGGCACGATGTCGGTGCTGCAACTGCACACCCCGGACACGGTCCGTGGTCGGGTGCTGGCTACCTTTCTCAGCCTCTACGACGCCTTCCAGGCACTGGGCATGGTGTTGGCCGGCGTCCTCGCGGTGCCCGTCGGGCTGACCACCCTGTTGAACGCGCAAGCGGCGCTCTACCTGGGCGCGGGCCTGCTGGTGCTACTGGGAGTAGGCGTGGTGGGGTCGAACGTCCTTGATGGAAACAGCACGTCAGTCGTCGGTGGGAACCGAGCTTACGATCCGTGAGTTCGGCTAGCTCGACCGCCGCCCTGCCACGACTCTCCCGCCGGCCGATCACTCCCAGTGACTAGCGGATGTGGAGAGTGCCATGCGCAGACGTGTCGCGATCGCCGCCG
The DNA here is from genome assembly GCF_040647305.1 of Saccharothrix sp. NPDC042600. Classification (NCBI taxonomy): domain Bacteria; kingdom Bacillati; phylum Actinomycetota; class Actinomycetes; order Pseudonocardiales; family Pseudonocardiaceae; genus Saccharothrix; species Saccharothrix sp. NPDC042600. The sequence continues at coordinate 28,240 of NZ_JBEZBW010000024.1, forward strand.
CGGCGGTGTCGGCCTTGTTCATCGGCGTGCTCGGACCGACGGGTCCCGCGCTCGCCGGCCAAGTCGGCGTCGCCGCCGGCTTCGAAGACGACGACGGGAACCTCGCGGTCGACGCGACGTTCGACTGGAACGGCTTCGACCCCACCACCTGGACCGGCGCCGCGCCCGCGCGGTCCTCGACCGGGGTGACCGCCGGCTGGGCGTTCACCGGCCTGGAGGACGCGCAGGCGACCACCTCGGACAGCGGGTTCGCCGGCGGCACCAAGCAGGACACCACCTGTCCCACCGTGACCGGGCAGAAGGCGGCCAACAAGGACGACCTCAAGCGCGTGTACGTGGCGAGCAAGACCGTCGGCACCGACGTGTTCCTGACCCTGGCGTGGGTGCGCATCCCGCAGAACACCACCTCGCCGTCCGCGCACGTGGCGTTCGAGTTCAACAAGGGCACGACCGCGTGCGGCGGCTCGTCCGGCTCGCTGGTGCGGCGCACCGCCGGCGACATGCTGATCGTCTACGACTTCGAGGGCGGCGGCGGCAACACCCCGACGCTGCGGCTGTCCCGCTGGGTCACCTCCGGGCCGTGCGAGGTCGGCAGCAACACCGCCCCGTGCTGGGGAACTGCCGTCGCGCTCGCGGCGGGCGTCGCCGAGGCGCGGGTGAACACCGGGGCGAGCGCGCTCGACACGATCGCGCCCGCCAACGAGACGTTGGGGCTCAACGAGTTCGGCGAGGCGGGCATCAACCTGACCGCCGCCGGCGTGTTCGCGCCCGGCGTGTGCGAGGGCTTCGGCAAGGCTTACGCGGTGAGCCGCTCGTCCGGCAACTCCTCCACCGCGCAGATGAAGGACCTGGTCGGGCCGGGCAACGTCAACATCCGCAACTGCGGTTCGGCCGCGGTCGCCAAGACCGGGTCCGACGGCGGCAGCCAGGCCGGCGCGGTCTTCACGCTGTACTCCGGCGCGAACACCTCCGGCCCCGTCATCGGCGCCTGCACCGTCGACGGCAACGGCACCTGCTCGCCGACGTTCGTCGACCTGCCCGTGGGCACGTACACGATCGACGAGACCACCGTGCCCGCCGGGTACGACAAGGACCCGACGCTGCCGTTCACGTTCACCATCGCGGCCGGTGAGGCCAAGTCACTGCCGTTCGTGGACGTCGCCCGGCCCGCCAACGTGAACGTCACCAAGACCAACGACGCCGGCGCGTTCGTGCCGGGGGCGCAGTTCACCCTGTACGCGGGCACCGGCACCGGTGGCACCGCCGTGGGCACCTGCACGACCGACCTCTCCGGCGTGTGCCAACCGCCGTTCACCGGCCTGGCGGCGGGCACGTACACGATCGACGAGACGTTCACCCCGGCCGGCTACCTGGAGGACCCGGACCTGCCCGAGATCTTCACCGTGGGCCGGGGCGAGACGAAGAACCTCGCCTACACCAACGCCCGCACGTTCAAGGTGATCGTCCTGGTGTGCCGGGAGAGCGACGGCACGCTGTACCCGAGCCCGGTCAGCATCGACGGCCAGGCCGCGGGGAGCACGCTGTCCGGGGCGCAGGCGTCGGCGGCCGGGTTGTCCGAGGCGGCCCTGTGCGGCATCGGCACCGGTCAGCGCGGTGGCCTGACCACCGGCGACCACAACGCCAACCCCATCGGCGTCAACTAGGCGCTCGCGGTCGCCCCGCCGCCAGCAACGGCGGGGCGACCGCGGCGACCAGGGCGGCCGGGACCAGGAACGCCGTCGTCGGGTCCAGGTGGTACAGCGGCACGAACGCCAGCGGCGAGGCCGCGCCACCGAGGAACCGGAACGACTGGAGCACCGACACCGCGCCGCCCCGGTTCTCGCCCCGCAGGACGAGCGCGTTCAGCCCGACGATCACCTGTTGGCTGAACGCGCCCGCCAACGCCCACAGCAGCCCGACCGCGACCAGGCTCGGCAGCACACCCACCGACGCCACCAGCGCCGCGCCGGCGAGCGCCCCGAGCAGCACGCACCGCCGCGCGCCGACGTGGTCGATCAACCACCCGGTGAGCCGCGCGTTGACGATCGCGACCACGCCGAACCCGGTCAGCACCAGCCCGCGCGCCCCGGAGCCGAGCCCGAAGTCGTCCCCGAGCCGGAGCGCGACCAGGAACGACAGCCCACCCAGGCACCCCCAGCCCACGAGCCCGACCGCGGCGAGCCGGAGCACCTCGGGCCGCCACGCCTCGCGCAGCCGGGGCTTGTCCTGACGCGGCGGGTCGGCCGGCAACCCGGCGACCGTCAACGCCCCCGCCACCACGGCGGCCCCGACGAACGCCCACCGCCAGGAGGCTTCGGCGGCCAGCCCGCCGACGAGCGGCGCGGACGTCTGCCCGGCGGCCTGCATGGAGGCGAAGACGCCCAGCGCGCGACCGAGGCGTTGCCGGGGCGTGACGGCGGCGATCGTGGCGAGGAGGAGCGGCGTGGTGAACGCGTTCGCCGCCCCTTGCACCGCGCGTGCGGTGAGCAGCAGCGGGAAGGTCCACGAGATCGCGCAGAGGACCGACGCGGCGGTGTAGACGACGTAGGCGGCGCGGACCGTGCGGCGGGCGCCCCAGCGTTCGCCGAGGGTCCCGGAGACCAGCATGAAGGCGGCGAAGGGGAGGAGGTAGCCGGTGAGGGTGGCGGCGGCGGTCCCGGCGGAGACGCCGAAGTCGGCGCCGATCTCGGGGAGCACGGAGGAGGTCATCGCGCCGCCGAACGGTCCGAGGAACCCGCCGGCGTACAACCCGCCGACCGCCAGCCGCCTGTTCACACCAACCCCCGAGGTCACCGGCCCGGGGTGCCCCGAACGTCCTCATCAGACACTTGAGCGGGGCGCGCCGGCGCGGGTCGGGCGCGTCCGCCCGACCCGACGCGGGTCCTCAGAGCCCGGTCGGCCCGCGCCCCGGTCCGCGTCCGCGCCGCCGCAGGTACCGCTCGAACTCGGCCGCGATCGCGTCGCCGCTCGCCTCGGTGATCTGGATCTCCGCGTCCCCGCGTTCCTCCAGCGCCCGGACGTAGTTGCGCACGTCCTCGTCCTCGTCGGCCATCTCGCTGACCGTGCGCTCCCACTCCTCCGCCTGCTCGGGCAGCGCGCCCAGCGGCACCTCGACGTCCAGCACCTCCTCCACCCGGTGCAGCAGCGCCAGGGTGGCCTTGGGCGACGGCGGCTGGGAGACGTAGTGCGGCACCGCCGCCCAGAACGAGATCGCCGGCACGCCCGCCTGCACGCACAGGTCCTGGAAGACGCCGACGATCCCGGTCGGGCCCTCGTACCGCGACCGCTCCAGCCCGTACTTGGCCGCCGCGGCGGCGTCGTAGGCGGTGCCGGTCACGGGCACCGGGCGGGTGTGCGGGGTGTCCATGAGCAGCGCGCCGAGGGTCACCACGGTGGTGATGCCCAGGTCCTCGATGTGGCCCAGCAGTTCGCCGGCGAACTTCCGCCACCGCATGTTCGGCTCGATGCCGTGCACCAGCACCACGTCGGTGGACGACCCCGGCGGGCGGCACACCGTCAGCCGGGTGGTCGGGAATTCAACCCTTCGGGTGACACCGTCCACCATGCGGACCGTGGGCCTCGTCACCTGGAAGTCGTAGTAGTCGTCCGGATCGATCTCCGCGAGCGGTTGCGCGTCCCAGGTCAGTTGGAGGTGCTCGATCGCCGTGCTGGCAGCGTCTCCAGCGTCGTTCCACCCCTCGAACGCCGCCACCATGATCGGGTTGGTGAGCGGTTTCGTGGGGTCGAAGGGGGTCTTGGCGGCCTGGTCCGGATCGGTCACCGGGTCAGCCTACGACCACCGGCGCGCACCCACGCCGTAGGCTTGGCCCATGCCCGATCGTGTCTCGTCGCCTTTCCTGGACGCCTTGGCCGACCGCGTGGTCGTGGCGGACGGCGCGATGGGCACGATGCTCCAGGCCGTCGACCTCACCCTGGACGACTTCGCAGGTCACGACGGGTGCAACGAGATCTTGAACGTGACCCGGCCGGACGTCGTGCGGCAGGTCCACCGGGGCTACCTGGAGGCCGGCGCGGACGCGGTGGAGACCAACACGTTCGGCGCGAACCTGGCCAACCTCGCCGAGTACGGCATCCAGGACCGGATCTTCGAACTGTCCCGCGCGGGCGCGCGGTTGGCCCGCGAGGCGGCCGACGAGTTCGCCGAACCCGGCCGGCCGCGGTTCGTCCTGGGCTCGGTCGGCCCCGGCACCAAGCTGCCCACCCTCGGCCACGCCCCGTTCGCCACGCTGCGTGACGCCTACGTCGAGCAGGTGCGGGGACTGCTGGCCGGCGGCACCGACGTGGTGATCGTCGAGACGTCCCAGGACCTGCTCCAGACCAAGGCCGCGATCATCGGCGCGAAACGGGCGATGGCCGCCGAGGGCGTCACCGTCCCGATCATCGCGCAGGTCACCGTCGAGACCACCGGCACGATGCTGCTCGGCTCCGAGATCGGCGCGGCCCTCACCGCCCTGGAACCGCTGGGCATCGACCTGATCGGCCTGAACTGCGCCACCGGCCCGGCCGAGATGAGCGAGCACCTGCGGCAGCTGGCCAAGCACGCCCGCGTCCCGCTGTCGGTGATGCCCAACGCCGGCCTGCCCGAACTCGGCCCGCGCGGCGCGGTGTACCCGTTGACGCCCGAGGAGTTGGCCGCCGCGCTGTCCGGGTTCGTGACCGAGTTCGGCGTGCGGCTGGTCGGCGGCTGCTGCGGCACCACCACCGAGCACGTCCGCCAGGTCGTGGCCGCCGTGCGCGACCTGGGTCCCGCCGCGCGCCGCCCGCGTCCCGAGCCGGGCGTGTCGTCGCTGTACCAGGCGGTGCCGTTCCGCCAGGACGCCTCCGTGCTGATGATCGGCGAGCGCACCAACGCCAACGGGTCCAAGGCGTTCCGCGAGGCCATGCTGGCCGACCGGTTCGAAGACTGCGTCGAGATCGCCCGCGACCAGACCCGCGACGGCGCCCACCTGCTCGACCTGAACGTCGACTACGTGGGCCGCGACGGCGCGGCGGACATGCGCGCGCTGGCCTCCCGCCTGGCCACGGCCTCGACGTTGCCGATCATGCTCGACTCGACCGAACCCGAGGTGCTCCAGGCCGGCCTGGAGTGCCTGGGCGGGCGGTGCGCGGTCAACTCCGTCAACTACGAGGACGGCGACGGCCCGGACTCCCGGTTCCAGCGCATCATGCGGCTGGTCGCCGAGCACGGCGCGGCGGTCGTCGGGCTGTGCATCGACGAGGAGGGCCAGGCCCGCACCGCCGAGTGGAAGGTGCGCGTCGCGGTCCGGCTCATCGAGGAGCTGACCCGCGACTGGGGCGTGCGGACCAGCGACATCATCATCGACTGCCTGACCTTCCCCATCTCCACCGGCCAGGAGGAGGTGCGTCGGGACGGCCTGGAGACCATCAACGCGATCCGCGAGCTCAAGCGCCGCTACCCGGACGTGCAGACCACGCTGGGCATCTCGAACGTGTCCTTCGGCCTGAACCCGGCCGCGCGGCAGGTGCTGAACTCGGTGTTCCTGCACGAGTGCGTGCAGGCCGGGCTGGACACGGCGATCGTGCACGCCTCCAAGATCGTGCCGATGGCGCGCATCCCCGACGAGCAGCGCGCGGTGGCGCTGGACCTGGTCTACGACCGCAGGCGTGCGGGCTACGACCCGTTGCAGCGGCTCATGGAGCTGTTCGAGGGCGTCAGCACGTCCTCGTCCAAGGCGTCGCGGGCCGAGGAACTGGCCGCGCTGCCGCTGTTCGCGCGGCTGGAGCGGCGCATCGTCGACGGCGAGCGCAACGGCCTGGAAGCCGACCTCGACGCCGCGCTGCGCGAGCGCCCGGCGTTGCAGATCATCAACGACACCCTGTTGTCGGGCATGAAGACCGTGGGCGAGCTGTTCGGCTCGGGGCAGATGCAGTTGCCGTTCGTCTTGCAGTCCGCCGAGGTCATGAAGGCGGCCGTGGCCCACCTCGAACCGCACATGGAGCGCTCGGACGACGGCGGCAAGGGCCGGATCGTGCTGGCCACGGTCAAGGGCGACGTGCACGACATCGGCAAGAACCTGGTGGACATCATCCTGTCCAACAACGGCTACGAGGTCGTGAACATCGGCATCAAGCAGCCGATCAACGCGATCCTGGAGGCCGCCGAGGAGCACCGCGCCGACGCCATCGGCATGTCCGGCCTGCTGGTCAAGTCCACGGTGGTCATGAAGGAGAACCTGGAGGAGATGAACTCGCGCGGTGTCGCCGCGCGGTGGCCGGTCCTGCTCGGCGGCGCGGCCCTGACCAGGGCCTACGTCGAGAACGACCTGACCGAGACGTACCTGGGCGAGGTCCGCTACGCGCGTGACGCGTTCGAGGGCCTGCGGCTGATGGACGCGATCATGGCCGCCAAGCGCGGCGAGGCCCCGCCGGTGGACCCGGAGGCGGAGCGGAAGGCCGCGGAGCGCAAGGCCCGGCGCGAGCGGTCGCTGCGCATCGCCGCCGAACGCAAGGCCGCCGCGCCCGAGGAGCCGCCGCCGTCCGGGCGGTCGGACGTGGCGGTGGACGTGCCGATCCCGACGCCGCCGTTCTGGGGCACGCGGGTGGTCAAGGGCGTGCCGGTCGCGGAGTACTCGGCGATGCTGGACGAGCGGGCCACGTTCATGGGGCAGTGGGGCCTGCGCGGCGCGCGCGGCGGCGGCCCCACCTACGAGGAACTGGTGGAGACCGAGGGCCGGCCGCGCCTGCGCTACTGGCTGGACCGGCTGGCCACCGAGGGCGTGCTGGCGCACGCGGCCGTCGTCTACGGCTACTTCCCGTGCGTGTCGGAGGGCGACGACGTGGTGGTGCTGACCGAGCCGTCGCTCGACGCCCCGGAACGCACCCGGTTCACGTTCCCGCGCCAGAAGCGCGACCGGCGGCTGTGCCTGGCCGACTTCTGGCGGCCCCGGTCGGCGGGCGAGGTGGACGTGATCGCGTTCCACCTGGTCACGATGGGTCAGCCGATCGCCGACTACGCGGGCGAGTTGTTCGCCAAGGACTCCTACCGCGAGTACCTGGAGGTGCACGGCCTGGGCGTCCAGCTGACCGAGGCGCTGGCCGAGTACTGGCACCGCCGCATCCGCGAGGAGCTGCGCTGGCCCGACGGCGGGTCGGTCGCGGCGGAGGACCCGGCGGACGTGGAGGAGTTCTTCAAGCTCGGCTACCGCGGCGCCCGCTACTCGCTGGGCTACGGCGCGTGCCCGAACATGGAGGACCGGGTCAAGGTCGTGGACCTGCTGGAACCGGGGCGGATCGGGGTCGAGCTGTCCGAGGAGCTGCAACTGCACCCGGAGCAGTCGACCGACGCGTTCGTGGCGCACCACCCCGAGGCGAAGTACTTCAACGCGTGAAGGCGTACCTGTGGAGAGGGGCGGCATGACCGTCGAGGCCGTGCTGTGGGACATGGACGGCACCCTGCTGGACTCGGAGAAGCTGTGGGACGTCCCGCTCTACGAGTTCGCCGAGAAGCTGGGCGGGTCGTTGTCGTTGGCCACCCGGCAGGCGATGGTCGGGTCCAACGTGCCGACGACCATGGCGTTGCTGTTCGCCGAGGTCGGCGTGGTGCCGACGCCGGAGGAGACGGCCGACGGCGCGGCGTGGATCCTGCGGCGCACCGAGGAGCTGTTCCGGGCCGGTCTGCCGTGGCGGCCGGGCGCCCAGGACGCTTTGCGCGCGGTGCGTGCTTCCGGCGTGCCGATGGCGCTGGTGACGTCCACGGAACGCGGCTTGACCGAGGTCGCGCTGGACACGATCGGCCGCGAGCTGTTCGACGTGACCGTGTGCGGCGACGAGGTGGAGGGCCGCAACAAGCCCTTGCCCGACCCGTACCTGAAGGCAGCACGCATGCTCGGTGTAGACGCTGGGCGTTGCGTGGCGATCGAGGACTCGCCGACCGGTGTCGCTTCCGCCGTGGCGGCGGGCTGCACGGTCCTGGTCGTGCCGTGCGACGTGCCCGTGCCGGCGGGGGAGCGGCGGGTCTTCCGTGACTCCCTGGTGGGCGTGGACCTGGATGTGCTGGCCTCGTTGCCGGGCCGGGTCTGACCGTTCCGACTCCGGGCGGGCGCGGCATCCCGCGCCCGCCCGGAACCGTCGCGCTCAGGCCGCCAGGGCCGGGGACTTGGCCGTGGCCCCGCGGACCGACGGGTCGATCAGCAGGCCGAACACCACGCCCAGGCCCAGCCACAGCGTGGCCGTCTCCGCCAGTGACGCGAGGCGGAAGTCCCACAGGACGTCGCTGGGCATGTCCGCCGGGATCGCGTCCGGCGGCGCGGGGAAGGCCAGCAGCACCACCACGACGCCGGCGATCGCCGCCAGGGCGACCACCGTCGAGCGGACCGGGGTGGCCAGGTGGGTCAGGCGGGACGCCAGGAAGCTCGCCCCGTAGACCACCGCCAGGCCGGCCGCGATGACGCCCAGGTAGAGCACCGTCCGGTAGTCCACCGTGTCCGGGTTGCCCACCGCCGGCGGGTTGGCCGGGTACTTCACCGCGGGCAACAGGGCCGCCGCGCCGAACGCCGCCGCGGCCAGGGTGACGCTCCGGGTGAACGGCGGGCGGTGGACGAACCAGCGGCGCGCGCCCGCGTAGGCGGTGGCGAACAGCGCGCCGACCGCCAAGCCGACGATCACCGCGGCCAGCACGCCGCCGACCATCTGGGTGCCACGGCCGAACAGCTCACCGTGGTCGTGTCCCGCTTCCGCCGCGGGTTCCGCGGCGGCACGCGCCTCCTCGACGGCCAACGCCGCCCGGATGGGCACCTCCACGACGACGAGCCCGACGAGTCCCGCCAGGAGTCCGGCGATGCCGCCCGCGCCGATCCCGCGCAGCAGCACGCCCTTGTACGTGGTCATCGGTCGGGCGCCTAGTGGCACGGGACGCCGAGCGCGTGGCGCCCGTCGTGGAAGAACTCGTGCAGCGACTCGGCGGCGTGGCCGAGCGCGATGCCGTTCTCCTGGAGGACGAGCCAGGTCACCATCAGCGCGACCAGCGCGACGGCGTAGGCCCACCGGGGGATGGGAAGGGGAAGGTGGTGCGCGGGGCTCGTCATGACGGCCTCCTCCATACCTCGTGGAAGGTCAACAACAACTCGTGCCGCAGCCGGTCTCCTGACTCCCGGATCGACACCGTCCCCGCGTCTTCCCAGCCGCACCGTGCGACCAGTGACGTTCTCGGCGGGTTGGCTCCCCGGTCACAGTGGCGAGGACCGCGCCGGATTCCCACCGGCTTCCCGTCCACTGCGGCGCTGGAACCGTAAAGGTCCACTCCGCCCCGGCACAACCGACCAGACGAGTTGTCATTCACCTCACGTCCGCAACGCGCGGTGCGCCACAGCGGCTAGACCCGGCGCTCGGGAAGACGACAACGGACCGCTCGCGGCTTGGGGCGGGCGGAAGGGGCGCTGGTCGGGCGGCGCTGGTCGGCCGGGTGAGTTGGCAGTTCGCGGGTGGGCCGCTTGCGCCCGGTGAGCCGCGCGCGCCGGGTGGGCCGCGTTCGCCGGGTGGGCCGCGTTCGCCGAGTGGGCCGCCCACACCACAGCCCGCCGCGCGCCGGGTGGGCCGCGTGCGTCGCGCTCAGCGGGTGGGGAGGGGGCAGTCGCCGCAGGTGCCGCCGCCGTCCAGGCGGTAGTACAGGCAGCAGCTTCGGCGGCGGAAGGCCACCTCGCCCGGGAACGGGATGAAGTCGCCCGTGCCCTTGAGCGGTGGTTCGGAGAGCAGGTGTTCGCCTACCGCCACGCAGTGTTCCGCCGGTGCTGTGCCGCTGCGGGCGACCGTCTTCAGCGCGCCGGCGATCGAGGAGGCCGCGTTGCCCCACAGCAGTCCGCGTGCCACCGGCACGATCGCCCGCACCGCCTCGACCACCGGTTCCAGCGACTCCGCGATGCCCAAGCCCGGGTCGGCTCGATCGATCCGCACCCGCAGCCCGTCCGGGCCGTAGTGCCACCACAGGTTGCCGGGGCGGATGTCGGGCGCGACTCCCTCGACGGCGTGGGCGGCGGCGGTCGGGCAGAGCAGGCGCGCGGTGTAGCTCAGGAAGAACAGCGAGGCCGCTACCCGCCGCTCGCCCGTCCGGTAGCGCTCGGCGATGGCGTCGAGGGTGCGGGGGAGCGCGGGGCCGTCGAGCAGGTCCGCGCCGGGGAGCCAGTCGTCACCGGGACGGCCCAGGTCCAGGGCGAAGAACGGGCTGAGACCGCGGACCTGGCGCAGGGTGGAGAGCACGGCGGCGTAGTCGGACACGTGTCCTAGTCTGCCGCCCGTGGACGCACTGGGGCTCGGACTCACCTTCGGCTTGGCGGCGAGCATCAGCCCCGGTCCGTTGTTGGTGCTGGTCGTGACGTCGGCGCTGCGGTCGGGATGGCGGGCGGGCGCGTTGGCGGCCTGCGCGCCCCTGCTCTCGGACGCGGTGGTGGTCGGCGTGACCGTCCTCGTGCTGGACCGCCTCCCGGCGCGGGCGTTGGGCGTGCTCGGGGTCGTGGGCGCGGTGTTCGTGGTGTGGAGCGGGGTGCGGACGGTGCGCGAGGCCCGGACCGCCACCCTCGACGCTTCCGGCGAGGCCGGCGGTGACGCCCTGCGCCGGGCCGTGCTGGTGAACCTCCTCAGCCCGCACCCGTGGGTCGCCTGGGCCACCGCCCTCGGACCGCTGACGATCACCACGTGGCGGGCGTCGGCGGGCGCGGCGGTGGCCCTGCTGGTCGGCTTCTACCTGATGCTGATCGGCGGCAAGGCGGTCATCGCGGTCCTGGTCGCGCGCGGCCGTCGCCGGTTGGGCGACACCGGTTACCGGCGCGCCCTGACCTGCGCGGGCGTGCTGCTCGCGTTGGCGGGCGTGGCGTTGGGCGTCGAGTTCGCCGGCTACGGCACCTGACCGGCCCCGGTCAGGGGACCGCGTGCCGGTCAGGGCATGTAGAACGTCATGAGGTCGGAGCGGACCGGCGGGAACAGGGTCTGCATCAGGTCCGCGTTCGGGCCCGGGTAGACGTCCGGCTGGCGTGCGGTCAGGCCGCGCAACCCGTGCGGGCCGAACAGCAGCGACGCCAGCATGTCCGGCGCGACGCCGCACCCGCCCGCCGCACCCGGCGCCTGCATGGTGCCGCCCGCGACCACCGCGCCCACCTCGCCCGCCCGGTACGGCAGGCGCACGTGGGAGCGGTAGAACGACACCACCGCCTCGCCCTCCGCGTCGGCGAACGACGACTTGGCCAGCCGCCGCCCGAACACCGGACGCAGGTGGTCCAGCAACGCCACCGGGTCGGGAACGCGCACGTAGTACGAGTTCGCCTCCTCCGGCGCGGGGCCCAGGAACGGTTCCAGCGCCTCGCCCGCGACCGTGCCCGGACGCTCGTTCGCCGTCGTCGCACCGGTGTGCGCCAACAGCGCGTGCACCGCGCCCGCCTCGGTCGCCGCGACCTCGGCCAGGCGCACGCCCTCGTCCGGCGGCGTCGAGCGGCCGGTGCCGACCGGCACGCCGTCCCGTTCCACCAGCCACTGCGTGCTGCCGTCCCGCGCGATCAGCCACCGCCACAGGCCGGGCGAGTGCGGCATCGACAGGTCCGCCCGCGCCTGCTCGGCCTCCTGGAGCCGGTGCAGGGTCGGGATGTCGTCGAACGTCGCCTCGCGCACGGTGTAGCCGTCGGCGGACGCCGTGCCCACCACGGGCCGGACCGGCGCGATGGGGATCGCGTACGTGTACCCGAACAGCCGGTAGAAGTACGGGATGCCCAGCATCACCTGCACGAGCTGCCCACGCGCGGCGGACCGCTCGTGCGCCCAGCCCATGAGCGCCCGCACCAGGCCGCGCCCCTCGTAGTCGCGGTCGGTGGCGACCAGTTCCACCTGCCCCGCCGGGATCTCGACGCCGTCGAGGAACAGCGTCTCGTCCAGCAGGGTCGCGGTGGAGACCACCCGGTCACCGTCCACGACGACCGCGCACGCCTCCCACCCGGCGTCCGGGTCCTCGACCACCAGCCGGTGGTCGACGGCGTCCTCGGGTTCGCCGCGTTCGGCCAGCAAGGCGCCGATCTGGTCGAGGTCCCGCGGTTCGGCGGTGCGCAGCACCAGCCCGTCGGACAACGTCATCCGCGCAGTGTCGAGCCTCACCTCCCTTCCCAGCCACTGGTTTTCCGGCCGCCGTTCCTCCTGCCGGCGAACCGGTTTGGCGCACGACCTCCCGCTGATCGACAATCCCGCCCATGTCCTGGCTGCCGTCCGACTTCGTCCACCCCACCCGCGTCGAGCTGGGCACGGGCCACCACCTGCGCCCGATCCGGGAGTCCGACGCGGACCGGGACTACCCGGCGGTCATGGGCTCGCGAGAACGTCTCTGGTCCCTCTTCGGCGAGCAGTGGGGCTGGCCGCCGGCCACCATGACCCCCGAGGCGAACCGCCTCGACCTCGCCCGGCACGAGCGCGAGGCCGAAGCCCACGAGTCGTTCAACTACGCCCTGTTCGACGCGGACGAGACGGCGCTGCTCGGGTGTGTCTACATCGACCCGGCCGAGGACGCCCTGATCACCTGGTGGGTGGTGGACGAGTACGCGGGCACCGACCTCGAACGCGCCCTCGACGCCTTCGTGCCGGAGTGGATCGCCCGGGACTGGCCGTTCGCCAGCCCGCGGTTCGGGTTCTGACGCGGGTCGGGCGGCCGAAGGCGACGGCCACGGGACCGGTGGCGCGGGGGTCGGCAGCGTGGGTGTGGGGTGCGTGAGTGGTGGTCATGGTCGGGCTTCCTCTCCGGGGCGTGCGGTGGTGGCGGGTTCGGGGAGGCCCGCGGCGACCTGGCTGATGGCCTCGCGGACCAGGGGTGTCAGCGGCGCGGGCGGGGTGGTGTGGACCCAGCGGTCGGTCGCCACCTGGATGGCCGCGCCCACCGAGGCCGCCACCAGGCGCGGGTAGAGCTGCTCCACGTCGGTGCCGGTGCGCTCGGCGACCGCCTCGGCCAGCTCGCGCTCGACCGCGGAACTGGCGCGGTGGAACTCGCCGATCAGGGCCGGCTCGCTGAGCAGGAGCCGGACGCCGGTCGTCCACTCCGGCTCCTCCGCGACGTCGTACTGCTCCAGCGCCGCTTCGAGGATCGCCTCCCAGAGGGATTCGCCCCGGGGGCGTCGGCGCACCTCGACCGCCAGCCGCCGCGCTCTGTCCACCTGCGGGGACGTGATCGCCTCCGCCTTGCTGGAGAAGTAGTTGTTGAAGGTGCGCGGGGACACCCCGGCCGCCGCGGCGATGTCCTCCACCAGGACGTTCTCCAGGCCGCGCTCGACCGCCAGCCGCAGTGCCGCCCTGCTCAACGCCTGGCGGGTCGCCAGCTTCTTGCGTTCTCTCAAGCCCAGTTCCTCGTCCATGCGATCAAGGTACCAGAACTTGCGGTCCACGCATGTTTTCGGAGCACGCAACTTTGGGGTGATTGTGTGCCACCGTTCGGGGGATGGGAGGATGGGCCCCCGTGAAGACCTTCGACGAGCTGTTCGCCGAGCTGAGCGAACGCGCCCGCACCCGCCCCGAGGGCTCCGCCACCGCAGCGGCCCTGGAGGCGGGCGTCCATGCGCAGGGCAAGAAGGTGCTGGAGGAGGCGGGCGAGGTCTGGATCGCCGCGGAGCACGAGTCCGACGAGCGGCTGGCCGAGGAGATCTCCCAACTGCTGTACCGCGTCCAGGTGCTCATGCTCGGTCGTGGGCTGACCCTGGAAGACGTCTACAAGCACCTGTGACCTGACCTTGGGCGGGGTGCTCAGCGGGTTCGTGCCCATCTGGGTGCTCACGGCGGTGGGTTTCGCCGCCGCGCGCACCAACGTCCTCGGCGACCGCGCCGAGACGGTGCTCGGCCGGTTCGCGTTCTACCTCGCCATGCCGGCGGTCCTGTTCACCACCCTGCTCGACGGCGAACCGGGCGCGCTGGCCAACAAGGGCGTGCTGGCGTTCGTCATCGCAACGTTCGTCGTGGGTGCGATCGGTCTGGTCGTGCACTGGAAGGTGTTCCGCAGGCCGCTGCCCGACCGGACGCTCGCCGCGATGGCGGGCGCCTACGTCAACTCGGGCAACCTGGGCATCCCGGTGGCGGTCGGCATCCTCGGCGACTCGTCGTTCATGGTCGCCGTGCTGCTGTTCCAGCCGGTGGTCGTGATGCCGATGGTGCTCGCGGCGGTCGAGGTCGGCTCCGGCAAGCGCGGCGGGACGTTGAAAACGCTGGTCACGCTGCCCGTGCGCAACCCGATCATCCTGGCCTCGCTGCTGGGCGTGACGGTCGGCGCGACCGGGTGGCGGCCCCCGGACCTGGTGCTCGAACCGCTGGCGGCACTGGGTTCCGCGGGCGTGCCGACGGCGCTGGTGGTGCTCGGCATGTCCCTGGGCGGCATGCGCCTGCCCGACCGGGAGAGCCGCGCCCAGCTCGGCGTCACGGTGCTGCTCAAGCTCCTGCTGCACCCGCTGGTGACGTTCCTGGGCTGCCTCGCGCTGGGCGTCGACGGGCCGCTGCGCCTGGCCGCCGTGGTGTGCGCCGCGCTGCCCACCGCGCAGAACGTGTACGTGTTGGCCCGCCAGTACCGCCCGGACGCGCGGCTGCCCCGCGACGCCGTGCTGCTGTCCACGGCCCTGTCCATGATCACGCTGTCAGTGGTGACGGTGCTGCTCAAGTAGGGCCAGCACCTCGGCGTCCGTGGTCTGGTCGAACCGCCGGTAGAACCGCCCGACCGAGCGGAAGTCGGCGCGCTCGCGCGGGCACACCACCAGGTCGGCCACCGCCGCCAGGTCCCGCACGGCCTCCGCCGCGCCCACGGGCACGGCCAGCACCAACCGGCGCGGGTCACCCCGCCGCGCCTCGCGCAACGCCGCCCGCGCGGTCACGCCCGTGGCCAGGCCGTCGTCCACGACCAGGACGTCCCGCCCGGCCAACACGGGCCGCCCGGCCCGGTACACGTCGAGCCTGCGCCGCGCCTCCCGCCGCTCCTCCTCCACAACGCCGGCCAGGTCCGCGACCGACACGCCGAGGTACGCCAGCGCGCGGCCGTCGAAGATCGGCTCGCCGTCCGCCGTGACCGCGCCGACCCCGAACTCCGGCCGGCCCGGCGCGCCGATCTTGCGCGCCACCGCCACGTCCAGCTCCGCGCCCAGCGCGAGCGCGACCTCGTGCGCCACCGGCACGCCGCCGCGCGCCAGCCCGAGGACCAGCGGATCGGTCCACTCGATGCGCCGCACCGCGCGGGCGAGGACCCGGCCGGCGTCGGCGCGGTCCGCGAACTTCACCCGACCATCGTGGCGTCGGCTCAGCGTTCCCGCACGTACAGGGCCTGTGCGGTGCGGCCGACCGGCCCCAGCTCGTCGTGCAGCACGCTGCTGGCCATTCCGACGCCGGTCGGCCCCACGACCGTCTCCGCGTCCAGCGCGAACCACTCGCCGACCGGCTCCCGGTGCAGGTGCACGGTCAGGTCGGTGTTGATCGCGTACCACTTCGAGATGTCCAGCCGGGACGACACGCCGCTGGCCGAGTCGGCCACCGTGAACAGCCGCTGCGCCGTCGAGGCGTCCTCACCCGCCACGACCCGCGCCAACGGCCGCGCCCACACCGCCGCGTCGCCCGGGGTGAAGATGCCGCCGGACACCGAGCGCCACTCCATCGCCGCCAGGTACCCGCACTGCCAGTCGTCCGGGATCGCCATCGGCGCGCACCCCTGCGCGGGCACCAGCGGCTCGCCCTCGCCGGACGCGACCGTGGCCGTGTCGCCGCCGACGATCCGCCACGCGTGCGCCCGCAGCACCGCCCGCCCGTCGTGGCACAGCGCGGCCGACAGCAGCTCCACCGACCGCCCCGGCCGCTCCAGCGCCGCCTCGACGGTCAGCTCCGCCACCGGCACCGGCCCCAGCACCTCGAAGGTCACCCGGGACAGCACCGTGCCCGCGCGCGGGGCGCACCGCTCCAGCTCGCGCACCAGCAGCGCCGAGGGCGGACCCAGGTGCTGGTGCTGGTCGGTCCACGGCCCGGCGGTGTGCTCGGTGGCCCGGAACCGCTGCTCGTCCAACTGCTCGTAGAACGCCGTCATCTAGTCCGCCCTGTCCAGTGCCGTCTCCACGCCCGCGTCCGGCTCCGGCCACCCCGGGTAGGGCGGCGGGGTGCCGTCGAACGCCGGGCACAGCGCCTTGTGGTCGCAGTAGTCGCACAACCTGCTCGGGTTGGGCCGGAAGTCGCCCGACTTCGCCGCCCGCAGGATGGCCTCCCAGATGGCCTCCAGGGTGCGCTCGAACCGCGCGAGCTCCGCCTCGTCCGGTGTGTACGCCAACGCCTGCCGATCCGCCAGGTACATCAGCCGCAGCTGGCGCGGCACCACGCCGCGCAGCCGCCACAGCACCAGGGCGTAGAACTTCATCTGGAACAGCGCCTTGGCCTCGCCGACCTCGCGCGGCGCGGCCCCGGTCTTGTAGTCGACCACCCGGATCTCGCCGGTGGGCGCCACGTCCACGCGGTCGATGTAGCCGCGCAGCAGCACCCCGGACGGCAGTTCCCACTCCACCAGCAGCTCGCGGGCGTCGGGGTCGAACCGGCGCGGGTCCTCCAGGCCGAAGTAGCCCTCCAGCAGGCCTTCCGCCGAGGCCAGCCACTCGGCCTGCTCGGCGGCGTCCTCGGCGGTGAACAGGTCGGCGAACTCGGGGCGCTCGGCGCGCACCCGGTCCCAGGCCGGGCCGATCAGCTCGCGGGCGCGCTCGGGCAGGCGCTCGGCGGCGGGCAGGCCGAACAGGTCCTCCAGGACCGCGTGCACGACCGTGCCGCGCACCTGCGCTCTGGTCGGCTTCTCCGGCAGCCGGTCGACCGCCCGGAAGCGGTACAGCAGCGGGCACTGCTTGAAGTCGCCCGCTCTCGACGGGGACAGCGCGGGCCTGCGCACTGGGCGTTCGGAGATCGTCGGCACTGCCATGCCGAAAACCATAGGGGACAGCACCGACAAGATCGGCTCGCCGTGGGTGGTCGCGACCAGCCGGCGGGGCTTCCCGCGGGTCACAGCGCCAACACACCGCAACCCCTAGGCTTCCTCCGTGGTGACCGAGCAGAGCTGGCGACGGGTCGGGCGGGACGGTGGGCTGCCGTTGTTCCGCGTGGCCGGTATCCCGGTGCTGCTCGCGCCTTCCTGGTGGCTCGGCTCCGCGGCGATCGTCGTGCTGTACGCGCCGATGGTCGAACGGCTCGTCCCGGGCCTGAGCGGAACGGCGAGCGTGCTGCTCGCGGCCACGCTCGCGGTCCTGTTGGGGCTGTCGGTCCTGGCCCACGAGCTGGGGCACAGCCTGGTCGCGTTGCGGCTGGGCATGCCGGTGCGGCGGTTGCGGCTGTTCCTGCTCGGCGGCGTGTCCGAGATGATGCGCGCGCCGGACAACCCGCGTCACGAAGGGCTGATCGCCGCCGGTGGGCCGGTGGTCTCGACGTTGCTCGCGGGCGCTTTCGCGCTGGGCGCGTCCGCCATCCCGTACCGGGACGCGGTGTGGCTGCTGATCGCGCAGACCGCGTTCGCCAACGCCGCCGTCGCCGTGTTCAACCTGCTCCCGGGCCTGCCGCTGGACGGCGGGCGCATCCTGCGGGCGGGCGTGTGGGCGGTCACCGGCCGGCGCGCGACGGGCACCAAGGCGGCCGTCGTGGGTGGCGGCGTGGTGGCGGCGGCGCTGGTCGTCTGGGCGGTCATGGGGCTGCTCGACGGGGCCGAGGACCGGTGGCTGGTGTTCGGCGTGTGCCTGATCACGGCGTGGGTCGTGGTCGCGGGCGCGCGCGGTGAGCTGACCGCCGAACGCCGGCGGACCTGGCCGGAGGGCCTCACCCTCAGCCAGCTCATGCAACCGGTGCTGCAACTGCCCGCCGAGAGTCCCGTGTCGGGCGCGCTCACCGCGTCCGCCGGGCGGGGCGTGGTGCTGGTCCGCGCGGACGGCGTCGCGGCGGGGCTGCTGGACCGGGGCATGGCCGAACGCCTGGCCACCACCTCCCCGCACGCGCCCGCCGAGCAGGCCGCCGTCCCGATCCGGCCGGAGACCGTGCTGCTGGAGAACGAGACCGGCGACGAGCTGGCCGAACGCGTCATGGGCACGCCCGCCTGGGAGTACCTGGTGGTGGACCTCGAAGGGCGGCCCTCGGGCGTGTTGCGGCGCGAGGACCTCAAGGCGGCCCTCGACCGCGGCTAGAGCAGCCCGGCGTCCTGCGCGAGGATCGCCGCCTGCACCCGTGAGCGCAGGTCCAGCTTGGTCAGCACGCGCGACACGTGCGTCTTCACGGTCGTCTCGCCGATGTGCAGCTTTCGCCCGATCTGGTGGTTCGACAGGCCTTCGCCGAGACACCGCAGCACCTCGACCTCCCGCTCGGTCAACGCGTCCAGCGCCGCCGGCCGGGACTTGGGCGGCGCCGCCGCGAACTCGGCGATCAGCCGCCGCGTCACGCTGGGCGCGAGCACGCCGTCCCCGGCCGCGACCTGCCGCACCGCGTCCACCAGCGCCGCCGCCTCGACCGACTTGAGCAGGAACCCGGCCGCACCCGCCCGCAACGCCCCGTGCACGTACTCGTCCAGGTCGAACGTGGTCAGCACCAGCACGTGGCACACTCCGGCGAGCTGCCGGGTCGCCTCGATGCCGTCCGTGCCGGGCATCCGGATGTCCATCAGCACCACGTCCGGCCGCAGCTCGCGCGCCATCCGCACGGCCGCGCCGCCGTCCGCCGCCTCGCCGACCACCTCGACGTCCTCGGCCCCGTTCAGGATCAGCACCAGGCCCGCGCGGATCGCCGCGTGGTCGTCGGCCACCAGCACCCGGATCACAGCGGCAGCTCCGCCCGCACGACCCACTGTGCCCCGTCCCGGCCCGCCGCGAACGTCCCGCCCACCGCGTGCGCGCGTTCCGCCATGCTCACCAAACCCGTCCCCGATCCGTCCCCGGCGGTGCGCACCGCGTTGCGCACGACCAGCACCAACCGCCTGACCTGCCGTTCCACCCGCACGGACGCGTCCGCCCCGTGCTTCAACGCGTTCGTCAGCGCCTCCTGCAGGATGCGGTAGGCGGCCAGGTCCACCGCCACCGGCAGCCCGTCCACGTCGTCCGCCGCGAACTCCACCGCCAGCCCGCCCGCGCGCGCCGACTCCACCAGCCGCGCCGCGTCCGCCAGCCGCACGGTGACCGGCTCGTCCACCGGGTCGTCGGCCCGCAGCACGTCGATCATGGTGCGCATCTCCGCCAGCGACTGGAGGCTGTTCTCCCGGACCGACTTGAGCACCGTGCGCACGGTCGCGGAGTCCGCCGGCATGGACAGCACCGCCTCGGACTGGATCGCGATGGCCGACAGGTGCCCGGCGACCACGTCGTGCAGGTCGCGGGCCATGCGGGTGCGCTCGGCGTTCACCGCGGCCCGCCGGTCCAGCTCGACGATGCGGGCCAGCTGCCGGGCGCTCTCCCGGTGCTGCCGGACGTTGGTCGCCCACCACACCGGCACCACGACCAGCGAGAACATCTGCAGGCCCGCGTAGAGCGACTCGCGCCAGTCGGTGCTGAGCACCCCCACGGTCAGCGTCAGGCCCAGCGTCGCCACCGCCACGATGGCGATCAACGCCCGGTGCAGCCGCCGCGGACCGTCCAGCGACACCACGAACAGCACGTCGATGAACACCATGACCACCGGGATGCCGATGCTGGTCAGGTCGAGCAGCACCGCGCCGAACGCCAGGGCCAGCGCCAGGCCCGGCAGCACGCGGCGGAACAGCGTCCCCAGGCAGCCGACGGCCAGCACCGCCAGGCGCGTCCACAGCGGGGTCGGCCCGTCGTCGTCGCCGAAGACCAGGTCGAGGTCGAGCAGGTAGATGACCGTCCCGAGGGCGAAGAACCCGAGCGCGACCAGCACTTCTCGGCGTTTCGGGCGGATCTGCACCCCCGCATCACAACACACGTCCGGCGCGGGGTGCGTCCTACGAAGTGATGACGCCCGGTCGATCCGGTCGCCGACGCGGCGGACCCGGTCCCACCAGCACGCTTGTCGTCGTGGTTGATCCGTTGGTCGTGGTGATCGTGGCGTGTGAGGTCGGGTTCTGGGTCGTGCTCGGCCTGGGGCTGTTCGCCCGGTACGTGCTGCGCATGCGCAGGGTGGGCGGCGTGCTGCTGGTGTGCACGCCGTTGGTGGACGTGGTGCTGCTCGTGGCGACCGTCCTGGACCTGAGGAACGGGGGAGAGGCGAAGTCGGCGCACGGGCTCGCGGCGATCTACCTGGGCGTGAGCGTGGCGTTCGGGCACAGCATGCTGCGGTGGGCCGACCAGCGGTTCGCCCACCGGTTCGCCGGTGGGCCACCGCCGTGGCGACCGCCGAAAAGGGGGCGCGCGAGGGTGCGCTACGAGTGGCGCGAATGGGGCAAGTTCGCTCTCGCGTGGGCGGTCACCGCGGCGGTGATCGGGCTGTTGGTGCTGGTCACGGGGGACCCAGAGCGTACTCAGCCGCTCTGGGGGCAGATGGGTGGCATGACCGTCGTGGGGCTGGTCTGGCTGGTGGGCTGGCCGGTCTACCACTCGGTCACGGAGAAGGGGGAGTAGATGCGGGAGGTCGTGGGGATCATCCTCGCGGTGCCGCAGGGGGTGGTGCCGCTGGTGCTGATGGCGCTGGACGTGGACAGCAAGAGCTGGTTCCTGGTCCGGTACCTGCCGGAGTGGGCCCAGTTGCCCGCCGCGGTGGTGTTCGTGGTGGTCGGCGCGCTGCTCGCGGTGTCCGGCAGGCGGGCCGAAGGACGAGGCCGCTGAGGGGGCGGCGCGGGGCTTCTGCGACCATCGTGCGCTGTTGTTCCGCATTTAAGCAGGAGGTTCGCCGCGGTGAGCACCGCCAGTGGTCCGTTCCAGCCGGGAGACCGGGTGCAGTTGACCGACCCGAAGGGACGGCACTACACGATCGTGCTCGAACCGGGCAAGGAGTACCACACCCACCGCGGCGCGCTGTCGCACGACAAGCTGATCGGGCAGCCCGAGGGGTCCGTGGTGACGTCCGTGGGCGGCACGTCGTTCCTGGCCCTGCGGCCCCTGCTGGCCGACTACGTGCTGTCCATGCCGCGTGGCGCGCAGGTGATCTACCCGAAGGACGCCGCGCAGATCGTCATGTACGGCGACGTCTTCCCCGGCGCGCGGGTCCTGGAGGCCGGGGCCGGGTCGGGCGCGCTGACCTGCTCGTTGCTGCGGGCGGTGGGGGAGAAGGGCAGCGTGACCTCGTACGAGGTGCGCCAGGACCACGCCGACCACGCGGTGCGCAACGTGGAGCAGTTCTTCGGGGAGCGGCCTGGTAACTGGTCGTTGACCGTTGGTGACGTCGCGTCGCACGAGGGCGAGGTGGACCGGGTCGTCCTGGACATGCTCGCGCCGTGGGACGTGCTGCCGGCGGTCTCGCGAGCCTTGATCCCCGGTGGTGTCCTGGTGGTGTACGTCGCGACGACCACGCAGCTTTCGAAGGTGACCGAGGCGATCCGGGAGCAGCAGCACTGGACCGAGCCGCACGCCTGGGAGACCTTGGTGCGGCCGTGGCACGTGGTGGGGCTGGCGGTGCGGCCGGAGCACCGGATGATCGGGCACACGGCGTTCCTGTTGACCACCCGGCGGCTGGCGGACGGCGTCACGCCGCCCCGGCCGCAGCGGCGTCCTTCAAAGGGCTGACCTGCGGAAACGGCCCGTGTGCCTGGTGTGCGCACGGGCCGTTCGCGGTCGGTGGGTCGGGCCTGCGGCCCCCGGTTCGATCATCGCACGGGGGACCGACAGGCCGGGCGGGTCAGCCGCCGATGCCCTCCAGGTCCTTGAACATGCCGCAGACCTTCCAGTCGCCGTCTTCCTTCACCAGGTCGATCGTGTAGTCCTTGTCCTTGATGAAGTCCTTGTAGTCGTCCGGCACGCCCGAGTACGCGACCCGCGCCTTGGCCGTCGCCTTGTCGCCGTTCTCGGTCACCTCGCCGAGCGTGTGCTGGGCCTTCATGTTCTTCAGCTCGCTGCTGCCCGGCGTGTCGCCCTCGGACTCCTTGGCCTTCTTGCGGAGCTCGTCGAACTTGGTCACGTCGCCCTTGCAGAGCAGGCCGCGGACCGACTCGGCGTCGGCGTCGGAGTCGGAGTTCTTGTTGAGCAGGGCGACGTAGGACTCGGCGGTGTCCTTGGGCGAGCCGCCGCCCACGAGCGTGACCAGCAACACCGCCACGACGGCGATCACCACGACGCCGACGCCCCCGAGGATCCACGGCAGGGGGCTCTTCTTGCGCGGCGCGCCGTAAGGATCACCGAAACCACCCGGTTGGCCGTAACCGGGCTGACCGAACTGGCCTTGCTGACCGTACGGCTGCGGCCCGGGACCCGGCGCGCCCGGCTGACCGGGCGGCGGGAAACCACCCGGCGGCGGCCCGTAGGGCGGCTGCTGCCCACCCTGTGGGAAACCCTGCGGCGGCGGCGGGAACCCGCCCGGTTGCCCGCCGAACCCCTGCTGCGGACCGGGCTGACCTGGTTGTTGACCGAATCCACCAGGCTGCGGACCGTACGGTCCCGGCTGCTGAGGGGGGACGGACATCACGTTCTCCTAGAACTTTGCGCTGGTGACGGGCGAGGATGCCCGGAACACGAAAGGTGACTCGAACTAGGACGCACGGTAGCGGGCGAGGGGTTCCGTCAGACACCGGTATGGAGCAGTTCATCCGGCCGAGCGGGCGGAATGTGTGATCACACGACCGCCGGGAACCCGGTCGATGGCCGCTTTTGTCGGTGATCGCCGGTACCGTTGTCGTACGAACACGGGAGGAGGGTGCCGACATGCAGCACGGTCATCCCGGCAGCCAGCCCGATGAGGGTGGCGAGCTGAACAAGGGCAACAACTCTGGTGAGCTGACAGCGCAGATCAGGTTCCTGGAGGACGAGATCGCGTTGTTGCGCCGCAAGCTGACCGAATCCCCCCGGCACGTCCGCTTGCTGGAGCAACGGCTCGCCGAGGCAACCGAGCGCGTCAGCCAACTGACCGAGCGCAACACCAAGCTCATCGACACCCTTCGAGAAGCACGGAGCCAACTGCTCGCCCTGCGCGAGGAAGTGGACCGCCTGGCGCAGCCGCCGAGCGGTTACGGCGTTTTCCTGGCGCGGTTCGAGGACGGCACGGTGGACGTGTTCACCTCCGGCCGGCGCATGCGGGTCTCGGTGTCGCCCGCGGTCGAGACGGCGTCGCTGGTGCTGGGCCAGTCGGTCCGGCTCAACGAGGCGCTGACCGTCGTCGAGGGCGGCGGCTTCGAGCGGACCGGCGAGGTCTGCACGTTGCGCGAGGTGCTCGAATCCGAGGAGGAGGCCTCCATCGGGCGCGCGCTGGTCGTCGGCCACGCCGACGAGGAGCGCGTGGTGTGGCTCGCGCAGCCGCTGATGGACTCGCCGCTCAAGGCCGGCGACTCGCTGCTGGTCGACTCCAAGGCGGGCTTCGCCTACGAGCGGGTGCCCAAGGCCGAGGTCGAGGACCTGGTGCTGGAGGAGGTGCCCGACGTCAAGTACGAGGACATCGGCGGCCTGTTCCGGCAGATCGAGCAGATCCGCGACGCGGTGGAGCTGCCGTTCCTGCACGCCGACCTGTTCCGCGAGTACAAGCTGCGCCCGCCCAAGGGCGTGCTGCTCTACGGCCCTCCCGGGTGCGGCAAGACCCTCATCGCCAAGGCCGTGGCCAACTCGCTGGCCAAGCAGGTCGCGGCGGCCCGCGGCGACGACCGGCGCGAGGCCAAGAGCTACTTCCTCAACATCAAGGGCCCGGAGCTGCTCAACAAGTTCGTCGGCGAGACCGAGCGGCACATCCGGTTGATCTTCCAGCGGGCGCGCGAGAAGGCGTCCGAGGGCACCCCGGTGATCGTGTTCTTCGACGAGATGGACTCGATCTTCCGCACCCGCGGCTCCGGCGTGTCCTCCGACGTGGAGACCACGATCGTCCCCCAGCTGCTCTCGGAGATCGACGGCGTCGAGGGCCTGGAGAACGTGATCGTGATCGGCGCGTCCAACCGCGAGGACATGATCGACCCGGCGATCCTGCGGCCGGGCCGGCTCGACGTCAAGATCAAGATCGAGCGTCCGGACGCCGAGGGCGCCAAGGACATCTTCAACAAGTACCTCACGCCCGACCTGCCGATCCACGCCGACGACCTGGCGGAGTTCGGCGGCGACCCGGTGGCCTGCATCGAGGGCATGGTGCAGCACACCGTCGAGCGGATGTACGAGGAGTCGGAGGAGAACCGGTTCCTGGAGGTGACCTACGCCAACGGCGACAAGGAGGTCCTGTACTTCCGGGACTTCAACTCCGGCGCGATGATCCAGAACATCGTCGACCGGGCCAAGAAGGCGGCCATCAAGTCGCTGCTGGACACCAAGCAGCCGGGTCTGTCGGTGCGGCACCTGCTCGACGCGATCGTGGACGAGTTCGCGGAGAACGAGGACCTGCCCAACACCACCAACCCGGACGACTGGGCCCGGATCTCCGGCAAGAAGGGGGAGCGGATCGTCTACATCCGCACCCTCGTCACCGGCAAGAACCAGGAGTCCGGCCGGGCGATCGACACGGCCACCAACACCGGCCAGTACCTGTAAGAGGCACTCTCCCCGGGAAGCCCGTCCACCTCGTGTGGGCGGGCTTCCCGCATGGGCGCGCCCGGTCCGGGGTAGTCGTTGACCATGAACTGGTGGGCAGGGGCGCTCTTGTCCGTGTACGCGGCGGCCGTGTTCTTCGTGGCGCGCGACGCCGGGCACTTCTCCGCGTTGTCGATCGCGGTCGTCGTCGTGCTGGCGGCGGGCGCGGTGGGCACGTGGACCGGGCGGCGCGCCGGCCTGTGGGCCGGTTTCGGCGCGAGCGCGCTGGCCGGCGGGGCCCTGCTGGTCTCCGCCGTGCGCGACGCCGAGCCGTCGGGCTTCTGGCTGGCCGCGATCGCGTTGTTCCCGGCCGCGCTGCTGACACGGTCGCTGTTCGGGCGGCCCGCGGCCCAGCGGCCGCAGCGCCCGGACCGGCTGTGGCTGTGGTTCCTGGTCTTCGGCGCGCTCGGCGTGGCGGCCGGTGTGGTGCTCGCGGCGACGGCCCCGGTGTGGGCGGGGGTCGGCACGGCGGCGTTCGGCGTGGGGTTCCTGCTGTTCGGGGCGGTGCTCAGGCCGGCGCGCGAGCGGGGTGACGGCCGGGACTTCCCCGCGTCGTCGGCGCGGGTGGCGGCCCTGGCGGGGTCGTTCGCGGCGCTGGCGTTCGGCGCGGGCGTCCTGGCCGCGGTGTTCGCCTCGGGTCGGCAGTGGGGTGGCGTGGGCGCGTTCGGGCTGGCGGCGGTCGCGCTGGCGTGCGGCCTGGTGATCGTGCTGGTCCGCGGCGGCAGCGGGGTCCGCGTGGGCGGCGACGGTCTGGAGCTGCGGTTGGGTCGGCGGCACGCCGTGCTGGACTGGTCGCAGGTGGTCTCGGTGGACCTGGCGAGCGTCTCCGGCCAGCACTACCTGCTCGTCGAGCCGACCGACCCGGCGATCAGCGAACGCTTCGACGGGCTGCACCGCAAGTGGTTCGACCGCCGGTTCGTGGCGTTGCCGCTGCTCACCAACTCCGCGGACCCGGAGGCGGTGCACGCGGCGGTCAGCTCCCGCCTGCCGACACCAGACCGGACTCGTACGCCGCGATGACCAGTTGAGCCCGGTCGCGGGCCTGGAGCTTGTGCAGCAACCGGCCGATGTGGGTCTTCACCGTGCCCACCGACAGGTGCAGGGTCTGGGTGATCTCGGTGTTCGACAGGCCGCGCGCGATCAGCGCCAGCACCTCGCGCTCGCGGTCGGTGACGCCGTCCAGCCGCACCGGACGGGACTCCGGCAGGCGCGCGAACTCGGCGATCAGCCGCCTGGTCACCGAGGGCGACAGCAACCCGTCACCCTCCGCGACCACCCGGATCGCGGACAACAGCTCCGCCGGCGGCGTGTCCTTGAGCAGGAACCCGCTGGCCCCCGCGCGCAGCGCCGCGTAGACGTACTCGTCCAGGTCGAACGTGGTCAGGATGAGCACCCGCGACTCCGGCGAGGTCACCGAGACCTCGCGGGTGGCGGCGATGCCGTCCACGCCCGGCATCCGGACGTCCATCAGCACCACGTGCGGCCGGGTGCGGGTCACCACCGACACCGCCTCCGCCCCGTCACCGGCCTCGCCGACCACCCGCAGGTCCGGCGCGGAGTCCACCAGCACCCGGAAGCTGCCGCGCAGCAGCGCCTGGTCGTCCACCACCACGACGTCGATCACGCGAACGGCACCTCCGCCCGCACCCGGAACCCGCCGCCGCCGCGCGGCCCCGCCGCGAACGTGCCCCCGTACACCGCCACCCGCTCCCGCATCCCGATCAGCCCGTGCCCGCCACCGCCGGCGAGCACCCGTTCCCCCGGCCCGTCGTCGGTCACGTCGATCCGCACCGACGACTCCCCGACCGCCACCTCGACCCGGCACCGCGCCGGCGCGGCGTGCTTGACCACGTTGGTCACCGACTCCTGCACGATCCGGTACACGGTCAGCCCCAGCGCGTCCGGCAGCGGGCCGCCGGAGACCTCCAGCTCCACCGGCACGCCCGCGAGCCCCGCCCGTTCGACCAGGCCGGGCAGGTCCTCCAGACCCGGCATGGGCGCCAGTTCGACCGCGGAGTCCTCCGACCGCAGCACGCCCAGCAGCCGCCGCATCTCCACCAGCGTGCCCCGGCTGGTGGTCTCGATGACCGCCAGCGCCTCCCGCGCCTGCTCCGGCTGGGTCTCGGCGACGTGGTTGGCGATGCCGGCCTTCACCGTGATCAGCGACAGGCTGTGCGCGACCACGTCGTGCAGCTCGCGCGCGATGCGCAGCCGTTCGTCGGTGACCGCCTTGGCCGCCTGGTCGGCCGCGGCGCGCTCGGCGTAGGCGCGGCGCACCCGGGTCGAGTGCCCCAACGCCCACGCGCCCACGAGCAGCACCGCCACCACGATCGCCAGCCCCAGGTCGTCCGGCGAGGGCTCGGCGTAGAAGATCGCGGCGACGCCCGGCACCAGGGTGAGGAGCAGCACCGCCACGGACCGGTTGCGCGGCGCGGTCGCGGCGGCCATGTAGAGGGCGAAGGCGGCGGCCGAGTACGGCTCCCGCGTCATGTGCAGGAACGTGGCGAGGTTCAGCGCCGTGCCCACGACGACCACCACGCTCAGCGGCCACTTCCGGCGCACCGCCAGCGGCAGCCCGACCAGCCCGGCGACGGCGTAGCCCAGCCACCGCGGCCCGGTGACGTACTGGGCGAACTCCAGGTAGACCAGCGTCACCAGCACGCCCGCCAGCACGTCCAGCAGGTACAGGTAGACCGTGGGCAGCCAGGCGGGCAGACGTGATCGCACGAGCAGAAGGTAATCACGCGCGGCCCGCCGGACATCGGACCACGGTCCGACCCCGATCGCAGACCGCCGTCCGATCCGCCGGACCGCTCCACCGGCGACGCTCGTCCCGTGATCGAAGTACGCGAACTCACCAAGCGCTACGGCACCCACCGGGCCGTCGACGGGCTCAGTTTCCAGGTCGAACCCGGGTACGTGGCGGGCTTCCTCGGACCCAACGGCGCGGGCAAGTCGACGACCATGCGCACGATCCTCGGCCTGGACCGCCCCACCAGCGGCGAGGCCCTGGTCGGCGGCAAGCGCTACGCCGACATCCCCCAGCCGCTGCACCACGTCGGCGCGCTGCTCGACGCGAACGCCGTGCACGGCGGCCGCAGCGTCTACAACCACCTGCGGGTGCTGGCGCGCAGCAACGGCATCGGCGTCGCGCGGGTCGTGGCGACGTTGGAGCAGGTCGGGCTCGCGGGCGTCGCGGGCCGGCGGGTCGGGACGCTGTCGCTGGGCATGAAGCAGCGCCTCGGCGTCGCGGCGGCCCTGCTCGGCGACCCGGCGGTGCTGCTGTTCGACGAACCGGTCAACGGCCTGGACCCGGAGGGCATCCGGTGGATCCGCCACCTGATGCGCGGGCTGGCGGCGGAGGGCCGCACGGTGCTGGTGTCCAGCCACCTGATGAGCGAGATGGCGCTGACCGCCGACCGGGTCGTGGTGATCGGGCGCGGCCGGCTGATCCTCGAAGCCTCGATGCGGGAGCTGACCGAGCGCTTCCAGCGCGACGTCCTGGTCCGCACCGGCGCTCCGGGCGAGCTGGCGGCGGTCGTGGAACGGCTCGGCGCGACCGTCCGGCAGGAGGACGGCGCGCTGCTGGTGCACGGCCTGAGCGCCCACGACATCGGCGAGGCCGCCGCCCACCGGCGCATCGCGGTGCACGAACTGACCCCGCGCAGCGCGTCGCTGGAGGACGCGTACCTGGAGCTGACCGACGACAGCGTGGAGTACCGGACGGTGACCCGATGAGTGGTGTGCTGGCGTCGGAGTTCCTGAAGCTGCGCACGGTCCGTTCGACGTTCTACCTGCTGTTGGTGCTGGTCCTGGCGTGGTTGGCGGGCGTGCTGGTGTCGTACCTGATGACCGCCGACTACGACAGCCAGCCGCCCGAGGTGCAGGTGAACTTCGGCGCGGCGGACCCCGGGATGGTGGTGCTGCCGTTCGGGCAGTTCGTGCTGGGCGCGGTGGGCGCGTTCGCGGTGACCACGGAGTACGGCAGCGGCATGATCCGGACCGCGCTGACCGCCGTGCCGCGCCGGGGGTCGCTGCTGCTGGCGAAGACCGCCGTCGTCGGTGGGGTGTCGGTGGTCGTGGGCGGGGTGGCGACGTTGCTGGGGTTCCTGTCCGGTGAGTGGATCACCGGGGACCGGCCCAAGCCGATCTCGGCCTACGACTCGTTCGGCGAGGCGTTGCCGACGCTGCTGGCCAACACAGCGTCGTTGACGATGATGGGCCTGTTCGGGCTCGGTCTCGGGTTCCTGCTGCGGTCCACGGCGGGTGTGCTGGTGACGTTGTGCGGGCTGCTGTTCGTGCTGCCGGGCATCACCTTGCTGCTGCCCGCGCCGTGGAACGACCGGTTGTACTCGGTGATGCCGCCGGTGCTGGCTCCTCAGTTGGCGGGAGAGTTGCCGGGCGCGCCGCTGAGCCCGTGGGCGGCCGGGGTGGCGATGGTGGTTTACCTCGTCGTGGCGCTGGGCGGTGGGGCGGCGGTGCTGCTGCGTCGGGACGCTTGACGGGTGCGGAGCGTGGTCGTTATGGTCCGGATAGTTAGGAAACTTTCCTGACTAATTCCGCCGCCACGACCGCGGAGGAGGAACCGCATGGCACGACTCGGGACCGTCCTGGCCCTCGCGGCCACGCTCTTGCTGCCCGGCGCTCTCGTGGCACCCCAGGCTTCGGCGCTGCCCGCCGGCTCACCGGCCGAGGTGAACGGTCAGCTCAAGGTGTGCGGCGTGAAGCTGTGCAACAAGCACGGGAAGCCGATCCAGTTGCGGGGCATGAGCACGCACGGCATCCAGTGGTACTCGCAGTGCGTCAAGACGCAGTCGCTGGACGCGCTCGCGAACGACTGGAAGGCCGACGTGCTGCGCATCTCCATGTACATCCAGGAGGGCGGGTACGAGACGAACCCGCGCAAGTTCACCGACATGGTGCACGGCTACATCGAGGAGGCCACCAAGCGCGGCATGTACGCGCTGGTGGACTGGCACCAACTCACGCCCGGCGACCCGAACCACAACACGTCGCGCGCGAAGACGTTCTTCAAGGAGATCGCCGCCCGGCACAAGGACAAGACCAACATCATCTACGACATCGCCAACGAGCCCAACGGCGTGTCGTGGTCGCGCGTGAAGTCCTATGCGGAACAGGTCATCCCGGTGATCCGCGCGGAGGACCCGGACAGCCTGGTGCTGGTGGGGACGCACGGCTGGTCCACGTTCGGGTTGTCGGACGGCAAGAACCCGCAGGAGGTCGTGAACAACAAGGTCAACGCGTCGAACGTGATGTACACGTTCCACTTCTACGCGGCCTCGCACGGCTCGGAGTACTTGAACACGTTGTCGCGGGTGGCCGACCAGGTGCCGGTGTTCGTGACGGAGTTCGGCACGCAGGAGGCGTCGGGCGACGGCGGCAACAACTTCACCCAGGCGCAGAAGTACCTGGACCTTCTCTCCGCTAAAAAGATTAGTTGGGTGAACTGGAACTTCTCCGACGACTCGCGCTCCGGCGCGGTGTTCAAGCCCGGTACCTGCTCGGGCACGTCGTTCACCGGCACGAGCAAGCTGAAGCCCGCCGGGGTGTGGGTCCGCGACCGCATCCGCACGGCGGACAACTTCCCGACCAGCTAAGACGCGCGTGACCGGCGGCCGGCCGGGGCCGCCGGTTACGGTGTCCGGCGTGCCGGAACTCGCTCTTGGTCTTGCCGCCCTCGGTCGTCCCGCCTACATCAACCTCGGCCGCGAGCACGCGCTCCCCGCCGAGCGCGACGTCGACGCCATGCGCGCCGCCTGCCACGCGGTGCTCGACGCGGCGTACGCGGCGGGGGTGCGGCGTGTCGACGCGGCTCGTTCGTACGGCCGGGCCGAGGAGTTCCTGGCCCAGTGGCTCGCCGACCGGCGGCACCGGGACATCCGCGTGTCCAGCAAGTGGGGTTACGAGTACGTCGCCGACTGGCGCCGGGACGTCGAGACGCACGAGGTGAAGGAGCACTCGATCGAGCGGTTCACCCGCCAGTGGGCCGAGACCGAGGCCCTGCTCGGCCAGCACGTCGGCCTCTACAAGGTGCACTCGCTGACCGAGGACAGCCCGTTGTTCGGCAACCCGGAGCTGCTGGCCGCGCTGGGCCGGCTGCGCGACTCCGGCGTCCGGCTGGGGTTCTCCACCTCCGGCGTCGGCCAGCCGGGCACCATCCGCCGCGCGCTGGAGCTGGAGGTCGAGGGGCGGCGGTTGTTCGAGGCCGTGCAGTCCACCTGGAACCTGCTGGAGCGCTCGGCCGGACCGGCGCTGGCGTGGGCGCACGAGAACGGCGCCGAAGTGCACATCAAGGAGGGCATGGCCAACGGCCGGCTCGCCGTGGACCCGCCGGCCGCCGTGCGCGAACTGGCCGCCAAGCACGACGTGGGGCCGGACGCGATCGCCCTGGCCGCCGTGCGCGCCCAACCGTGGGTGGACGTGGTGCTGTCCGGCGCGGCGAGCGTCGACCAGTTGCACTCGAACCTGCGGGCGCTGGAGATCGACCTGGACCCGGAGGAGCTGTCCGACCTCGCCGAACCCGCCGACGAGTACTGGGCTACGCGGGCGTCGCTGGCCTGGGAGTGAGCCGCACCGCGCCGGAGTCGAGGTCGATCGGGCCGCGCGGCGGCGCGCCGTCCTCCTCGTCGGCGCGCTTCATCAGCTCGGTCTGCCGCTCGTCCAGCTCGATGCGCTTGCTGCCGTGCATGATCTGGGTGAACTCGTCGAACGCCGCCCGCGACACGACCGGGTGCCCCTTCTTGCGGCGCACCGACCGCCACACGCGCTCACCGGTCGCCAACGCCACCAGCAGCACGGCGAGGCCGGGGATCGACATCGCGAAGATCATGCCCAGCACGAGAACCACCCCAGGATCAGCGCCCGACCGTCCGGCACCACCGGCCAGTCGGGGTCGTCGGCCTTCGCCCGCACGTCGGCGACGTCCATCCACCCGCCCCACGCCACTTCCTCGGGCTGGAGGGTGAACGGGCCGTCGCTGCGCACCTCGTAAACGTGCGCGATGTAGCGAATGGTTCCGTCCACGAACGGCGTCTTGAAAAGGAACTCCGGGCGCTCGTGGACACCCAGCTCCTCGGCCAACTCCCGCACGGCGCACTCGTCGGGCGTCTCGCCCGCCGCGACCACCCCGCCGCACGTCGGGTCGTACAGGCCCGGGTAGACGTCCTTGGTGTCGGTGCGGCGGTGCACGAACAGCCGTTCACCGTCCAGCGACCGCACGACGATCGCCGCGCAGGCGTGCCACAGCCCTTCCGCGCGCATCCGTTCACGCGTGGCCGTCCCCACGGGCCGGCCGTTCTCGTCCACCACAAGCACGTGTTCCACCCCAAGATCCTCCCCAGGTCGTACCGGAAGGTGCTACCCCGGACCGACGCCCGCCGACGCGCGCCGTTCCTACCTTCAGCGTCACTACTTCGACGTTCGAGGGGGAGTTGTGCCCACATCCCTGCGGCTCGCTGTCGCCGAGTTCCGCGCTCGGCCGGGGCGCGCCGTGCTGCCCGGTATCGCGTTGGTCGTCGGCGTCGCCTGCCTGCTGGCGTCCCTGATGCTCAGCGACGCCATGAACCGCGCCGTCAACGACGGTTCGCCGGTCGTGCCGCCCGACGTGGACCTGGTGGTCCGCACGGTGCCCTACGAGCGCACGGTGCTCGACCAGTCGGTGGCGGACAAGGTGGCGGCGGTGCCGGGGGTGCGGCAGGTCCTGCCGACCCGCCTGCTGGAGACGGACCTGCTGCTCCAGGACGGTCGGGCCAGCGAGCGGCGGACCCGCGCGGACGTCGAGGTGGACCGCGACGGGCTGCGCCGGGTGCCGATCCTGGACGGCCGTGCGCCCGCCCGCGACGGGGAGATCGCGATCGACCGCGTCACCGCCTACCAGCGCGGGCTGCAACCGGGCGCGTCGGTGAAGATGGCCGACGCCGCCGGCAAGCCCATCGACGTGGTGGTCCGGGGCATCACCAAGCGCGGCGCGACCGGTGACGAACCCCGGATCGTGGTCGGCGAGGGCCTCGCGGCGCGGCTCGGCGGCACCCCGGACATCCTGTCGCTGCACGTCGTCGGGGGTGACGCGGCGGCGATCGCGCGGGCGTTGGGCGAGGGGTACCGGGTGGACCCGGCGGCGTCCGTGCGGGCCGAACCGCTCACCGAGGAGCTGGCCGTGGTGTTCCTGCCGTTCAGCATCCTGGCGCTGGCGACCTCGGTGTTCGTGGCGTCGGCGACGTTCCGCGCGGTCTACGCGCAGCGGCAGCGGCACACCGCCCTGCTGCGCTGCCTGGGCGCCCACCGGGGACCCCTGGTGTGGGCGAACCTGCTGGAAGCGCTGCTGACCGGGGCCGTGGCGGGCGCTCTGGGCGCGGTGCTGGGCGGCACGGTGGCGTGGCTGCTGGCGCGGCTGTTCGACGCCACGGGGTTGTCCGCGCTGCTGGGCGCGGTGGAGTTGAGCCCGCCGCTGCTGCCGACGGTGGGGCAACTGGTGCTGGGCGTGTCGGTGGCGGCCGTGCTCAGCGCGTTCGCCGCGGTCCGGCCGTCGCTGGCCGCCGCGCGGATCTCGCCGCTGGCCGCGTTGCGCACGTCCGAGGGGCAGACGCCGGACCGGGCCGTGGTGCGCCGCCGCCGGGTGTTCGGCGTGGTCCTGGTCGGGGCGGCGGCCGTGATGGCCGTGCTCGGCGTGCTGGCCAAGGGGTCGATGGCGGCGATCTTCCTGATCCTGTTCTCCGGCATCGCCGCGGTCGCGGGGCTGTTCGGCGTGCTGGGGCCGGTCGTGGTGCCCGGTCTGGGGCGGATCTTCGGGTCGGTGGCGAGCCGGTTCGGCGGCGCGCAGTGGAAGCTCGCGGCGGCGGAGGTGCGGCGGGTGCCGCAGCGCTCGGCGTCGGTGGCGATGCCGTTGCTGCTGGCCGCCGCGATGGTCACCTACTTCGCCGTCACGGTCGGCTCCGCGCAGCGCCTGGAGGACGAGTTCAGCAACGAGCCCCGGCCGGACGCGGTCGTCATGGACTCCGGCGGACGGGCCCTGGACGCGCGCGCCGCGGCGGCGGTGAACCGGCCCGAGGTGGCGGGCAGCGTCGTCCTGCACACCGCCCGGGGCAGCCAGGCCGACGAGGAAGGCGAGACGTTCCCGACCACGGTCGCGGGGGCCGACCCGGAGCGGGTGCGGGCGTTCCTGGGCGGTCCGGCCGCCGACTTCCGGCCCGGGACGGTGCTGCTGGAGGAGTTCACCGCGCGCGAACTCGGCGCGGCGGTCGGGCAGCCGGTCACCCTCGACGGCCTGCCCGGCGGCGCGCGCACGGCCACGGTCGCGGGCACCGTGCCCGGCACCCTCATCGACCACGTGGACGCGATCATCGCCGACACCACCCTCGCGCCCGCCTCGCGCGTCCTGGTGAAGCTGCGCCCCGGCGCCGACCCCGCCGCGTTCCAGAGCGCCGTGCGGGCCGGTCTCAAGGACGCCCCGACCGTTCTCGTGAACACCAAGGCCGAAGCGAACGCACAGAATCAGCGCTACCTGGATCTGGGGATCCTGATGCTCATGGTGCTGCTGGGACTGTCCGTGGCGGTCGCCGTGACCGGCATCGGCACCGCTCTGACGATCTCCGTGCAGGAGCGGCGCAAGGAGATGGCGCTGCGGCGGGCGCTGGGCGTGACCCGGGGCGGCCTCCAGGGCGGCGTGCTGGCCGAGGCGGTGCTGTTGGCGCTGGTCGGAGTGCTCGGCGGGGGCGTCTTCGGACTGGTGTACGCGGAGCTGACGTTGCTGGCGTTCGGGGTGTTCGCCTGGCCGACCGCCTCGCTGGTCCCGCTGCTGGTCGGCGGTGTGGGCGTGGTCGTGCTGGCCGTGCTCGCGGCCTTCGGCCCGGCCCGCGGGGCGTCCCGGATCCGGCCGGCGGCCGGTCTGGCCGCAGGGTGAAACGCGACGCCGGCACGCACGCAATGTCGGTGGCACGTCGTAGGCTGCGGGGTATGCGGCGGATCATGGGAACCGAAGTCGAGTACGGCATCGCGGTGCCGGGTGACGCGACCGCCAACCCGGTCCTGACCTCGACACAGGTGGTGCTGGCCTACGCGGCCGCCGCCGACGTGCCGCGGGCGCGCCGGGCGCGCTGGGACTACGAGGTGGAGTCGCCGCTGCGCGACGCGCGCGGTTTCGACCTCGGCGCGCCCGGCGGCCACCCCGGCGACAGCGACGTGGAGGACCTCGGGGCCGCCAACGTCATCCTCACCAACGGCGCCCGGCTCTACGTCGACCACGCCCACCCCGAGTACTCCGCGCCCGAGGTCAC
This sequence comes from Saccharothrix sp. NPDC042600, assembly GCF_040647305.1. NCBI lineage: Bacteria > Bacillati > Actinomycetota > Actinomycetes > Pseudonocardiales > Pseudonocardiaceae > Saccharothrix > Saccharothrix sp. NPDC042600. The sequence continues at coordinate 63,137 of NZ_JBEZBW010000024.1, forward strand.
CAACGCGCGCGACGCGGTGATCTGGGACAAGGCGGGGGAGCGGGTGATGGAGGAGGCCGCCATGCGCGCCGCCACCGTCCCCGGCCAGCCCCGCCTGCAGCTCTACAAGAACAACGTCGACGGCAAGGGCGCCAGCTACGGCACCCACGAGAACTACCTGATGCAGCGCAGCACCCCGTTCACCGCCGTGATCGCGGGTCTCACGCCGTTCTTCGTGTCCCGCCAGGTCGTGGTGGGCTCCGGGCGGGTCGGCATCGGCCCGTCCGGCGAGGAGGCGGGCTTCCAGCTGTCCCAGCGCTCGGACTACATCGAGGTCGAGGTCGGCCTGGAGACCACGCTCAAGCGCGGCATCATCAACACCCGCGACGAGCCGCACGCCGACGCCGACAAGTACCGGCGGCTGCACGTCATCATCGGCGACGCGAACCTGGCCGAGTACTCCACCTACCTCAAGGTCGGCACGACCTCGCTGGTGCTGGACATGATCGAGGCCGGCCGCCGGTTCGACGACCTGCGGCTGCACGACCCGGTGCGGGCGGTGCACCAGATCAGCCACGACCCGACGCTCAGGACACGGGTGGAGCTGGCCGGCGGGCGCAAGTTCACCGGATTGGACCTGCAGTACGCCTACTTCGAGCGCGCCTCGGAGTTCATCGAGAAGGAGGGCACCGGCGACCGCGAGGTGCTGCGCGTGTGGGGCGAGGTGCTCGACGCGCTGGCCCGCGACCCGCAGGAATGCGCCGACCGGCTCGACTGGCCCGCCAAGCTGCGCCTGCTGGAGGGCTACCGGGCGCGCGACGGTCTGGCCTGGGGCTCGCCCCGGCTGCACCTGGTCGACCTGCAGTACTCCGACGTGCGGCTGGACAAGGGCCTCTACAACCGGCTGGTCGCCCGCGGCTCGATGAAACGCCTGGTCAGCGAGGAGGAGGTGCGTGCCGCGGTGCTCGCGCCGCCGGAGGACACCCGCGCCTACTTCCGCGGCCGGTGCCTGGAGCGCTACCCCACCTCGGTGGCGGCGGCGTCCTGGGACTCCGTGATCTTCGACCTCGGGCGCGAGTCACTCGTCCGGATCCCCACCCTGGAACCCCTGCGCGGCACGAAGGCGCACGTCGGGGCGCTGTTGGAGGCGTCGGACACCGCCGAGCAGCTCGTGGAGGCGCTCACCCGCGGTTGATCGACAAACCCGAGTGGCAGGCTTCAAATGTCGGACCTGGTGGGTAATGTTGACCGCAAGGACCGGAGAAACGGGGAGGTCGACATGGCCCAGGAACAGGTCCAGAAGCAGGGCGGCGGCGACGGTGACGACGGCGCCGACGGCGCTGCCGCCGCCGGCCAGGAGCGTCGCGAGAAGCTCGGCGAGGACGTGGACGCCATCCTCGACGAGATCGACGACGTCCTGGAGGAGAACGCCGAGGACTTCGTCCGCGCTTACGTGCAAAAGGGCGGCGAGTAGCAGCCACCTGCGGATCTAGGAGAAAAACGCACCTATGGACCACAGCTCGACCGGGCACTACCCGGCCGCGTCGCTGCCCCCGGCCTACCTCCGGCCGGGGTCGTCGTCGTTCACCGACTTCCTGCGCGCCCAAGCCCCCGAACTGCTGCCGTCCGCGCGGCACTACCCGGAGGGCTCGGTCGTGCAGGCGCCGCACGGCACCACGATCGTGGCGCTGACGTTCAAGGGCGGCGTGGTGATCGCGGGCGACCGGCGCGCCACGATGGGCAACATGATCGCCCAGCGCGACATGAAGAAGGTCTTCGTCACCGACGACTACTCGGCGGTGGGCATCGCGGGCACGGCGGGCATCGCGGTCGAGATCGTCCGGCTCTTCGCGGTCGAGCTGCGGCACTACGAGAAGATCGAGGGCGTCTCGCTGTCGCTGGACGGCAAGGCCAACCGGCTCTCGGCGATGATCAAGGGCAACCTCGACGCGGCGCTGGCGGGCCTGGCGGTCGTGCCGCTGTTCGCGGGCTTCGACACCGACGCGCCCGACCCCGAGCGCGCCGGCCGGATCGTGTCCTACGACGTGACCGGCGGCCGGTACGAGGAGACGCAGGGCTACGCGGCCGTCGGGTCGGGCTCGGTGTTCGCCAAGTCGTCGTTGAAGAAGCTCTACAACCCGGACGCGGAGGCCGAGGCGGCCGTGCGCACCGCGGTCGAGTCGCTCTACGACGCGGCCGACGACGACTCCGGCACCGGCGGGCCGGACGTGATCCGGAAGATCTACCCGGTGGTCGTGACGATCACGGGCGCCGAGGGCGCGGTGCAACTGTCCGACGCGGAGACCGCCGCGCACGCCGAGGCGGTCGTCGAGGGCCGCCGCTCCAGCCCCACCGGCTGAGCACCCCGTCCCATCCGCCGAGCTTGTAGGAGCCGCAGCAGTGACCCTGCCGTTGTACGCCTCACCCGAGCAGATCCTCCGGGACCGCTCGGAGTACGCCCGGAAAGGCATCGCCCGTGGCCGCAGCGTGGTCGTGCTGCGCTACGCCGACGGCGTCCTGTTCGTGGCGGAGAACCCGTCCTCGACCCTCCACAAGGTCTCCGAGATCTACGACCGGATCGGCTTCGCGGCCGTGGGCCGGTACAGCGAGTTCGAGAACCTGCGCCAGGCGGGCATCCGGTTCGCCGACATCCGGGGCTACCAGAACGACCCGCGCGACGTGACGGGCCGGTCGCTGGCCAACGTGTACGCGCAGACCCTGGGCTCGGTGTTCAGCGAGCAGATCAAGCCGCTGGAGGTGGAGATCTGCGTGGCCGAGGTCGGCACGGAGCCGGACGAGGACACCCTGTACCGCCTGACCTACGACGGTTCGATCGTGGAGGAGCCGCAGTACGTCGTGATGGGCGGCCAGGCCGAGGCGACCGGCAACGCCCTGAAGAACGCCTACGCGGAGAACCTGCCGCTGGCCGAGGCCGTGCAGGTCGCGGTGAAGGCCCTGAGCACGGGCAGCACCAGCACCGGCAACGGCAAGCCCGACCTGCTCGACCAGCCGAAACTGGAGGTGGCGGTCCTGGAACGCAACCGCCCCCGCCGAGCCTTCCGCCGCATCAAGGGCGCCGCCCTGACCCCGCTCCTCCCGTCGGAGGCGGCCCCGGCCGCGCCCGCCAAGGGCGGGGGCAAGAAGAAGCCGGTGACCGACGTGCAGCTGCCGCCGAACGACGACGAGAAGTAGCGCGCGGTTCGAGCGAGACCCGGTGAAGGCCCCCGATCTCCGGGGGCCTTCACCTCTCCCGGACGAATCACCCGAAGGAGTGATGGTTCTGTAACACCGTTTCGACCACCTCGCGCGTCGCAGTGACAAAGGAGCGCGGCGCGGCTGCCCCCATCGAGCCACGCGCCGACGAAGACCCCGGGCCCAGGACGACGTCCGGTTCGAACCGACGCTCCCGCCGAAGCCGCCGCACCACCCGCCGGCCACGCCGAGCCGCCGAACCCAAGCCGACGCCAAGCCGCCGGGCGCGCGCCGAGTCGCCGGGCCCGCGCCGGGCCGCCGAACCCACGCCGAGCCGGGGGGCGCTTGTCCCGCATCCCGGCCCGCGCCCGCACGCACGGACGGGAGGTCCGGCGCCGCAGCCGGACCTCCCGTATGCGGGTCGTAGGTCAGGCGGTCGCCTGGGCCAGCAGTTCGCCGGTGCGTTCCCGCACCGACGGCGTGTCCAGGCCCCGGACCACGACCGTGGTCCGGCGGCGGAGGACGTCGTCGACCTCCGTGGCCCACTCGTAGCGGCTCGCGTGGGCCACCTGGGCCCAGATGTCCGGGCCGTCCGGGTGGACGCGGTCCAGGAGGGTCGGGTCCTCCAGGGCCAGGGCCAGGACCTCGTGGCTGACGGTCCCGTAGTGCGTGGCCAGGTGCCTGACCACGTCGTCGGGCAGGGTCGGGAGTTCGCGTTCCAGGACCGCGCCCACGCGGTCGGGGAGGGCCGCGCCCGGCAGGGCCGACGGGACGCCGTCGAAGGCGTGGCTCAGGTCGCGGCCCAGGGCCTCGCCCACGCGGGCCAGGACGGAGCCGCCGATGCGGCGGAACGTCGTCCACTTGCCGCCGGCGACGCTGATCATGCCGCCGCGGCCGGCCGTGATCACCGTTTCGCGCTTGGCGTGGCTGGTGTCGCCCGCCCCGCCCGGGAGCACCCGCAGACCGGCGAACGTGTACGCCAGCTTCGAGCGGTCCAGGGCCTCGGACCGGATGCCGGTGGACGCCTCGCCCAGGATCTGGGCGATGTCCTGCTCCGAGCACGCCACGTCGGCCGGGTCGCCCTCGTACGCCTCGTCCGTGGTCCCCAGCAGGAGCTGACCCTCCCACGGGATCGCGAACGACACCCGCACGTCGTCCACCGGGATGGTCATCGCCGCACGCCACGGCGTGTCGGTCTTCAGCACCAGGTGCGCGCCCTTGGACAGGCGGATGCTCGGCGCGGCCGTCGGGTCCTCCATGCGGCGCAGCTTGTCCAGCCACGGGCCGGTCGCGTTGACGACCACCGTCGCGTCCACGCCGAAGGACGAGCCGTCGAGACGATCGCGGAGTTCCACGCCGGAGACGAGGGAGCCGCGCTTGCGCAGGCCGACCACCTCGACGTGGTTCAGGAGCACCGCGCCGGCCTCGGCCGCGGCGCGCGCGGCGGTGATGGCCACGCGGCTGTCGTTCATCTGGTGGTCGTAGTACAGGGCCGCGCCGCGCAACCCCTCGGTCCGGATCTGCGGGACGTACTCCTGCGCCCGCCGCGCCGACAGCACCTTGCCCATGCCGTCGCCGAACCCGGACAACGCCGAGTACAGCACCACGCCCGCGCCCAGGACGGGCCGCGAGTGCGGCCCGCCCCGGTACACCGGCACCAGGAACGGCAGCGGCCGGACCAGGTGCGGCGCGAGCCGGTCACCCAGCGCTCGCCGTTCGGCGTGGTTCTCACGCACCATCGGCACCGCGCTCGGCCCCATGGCCAGGTAGCGCAACCCGCCGTGCACGAGCTTGGACGACGCGCTGGAGGTGGCGCCGGCGAAGTCACCGGCCTCGACCAGCGCGACCCGCAGACCCGACCGGGCCGCCGCCCACGTCGTGGCGATGCCCAGGGCACCACCACCGATCACGACCAGGTCGAAGGCGCCGTGTCCCAGCGCCTCGCGTGCCCTGGCCCGTTGCTCACTCATCGTTGTCGTCCTCGTCAATCCAGCCGACGGTCCGCTCGACCGCCTTCTTCCACTTGCGGTATCCCTTGTCCCTGGTCTTGGCGTCCATGGACGGCAGCCACTCGGCGGCCTTGTGCCAGTTCTCCCGCAGCGACTCGGTGTCCGACCAGTAGCCGACCGCCAGACCGGCCGCGTACGCGGCGCCCAGGCAGGTGGTCTCGGCGATGATCGGGCGCACCACGGGCACGTCCAGGACGTCGGCCAGGAAACCCATGAGCAGGTTGTTGGCGGTCATGCCGCCGTCGACCTTCAGCGTCGTCAGCTCCACGCCGGAGTCGGCGTTCATCGCGTCCACGACCTCGCGGGTCTGCCACGCGGTGGCCTCCAGCACGGCGCGCGCGATGTGGCCCTTGTCGATGTAGCCGGTCAGGCCGGCGATGACGCCGCGCGCGTCGGAGCGCCAGTGCGGCGCGAACAGGCCGGAGAAGGCGGGCACGAAGTACGCGCCGCCGTTGTCCTCGACCGACCGGGCCAGCGTCTCGATCTCGGGGGCGGAGGAGATCAGGCCCATCTTGTCGCGGAACCACTGCACCAGCGCGCCGGTCACCGCGATCGCGCCCTCCAGCGCGTAGGACGCGGGCTGGTCGCCGATCTTGTAGCCGACCGTGGTGAGCAGGCCGTTCTGCGACAGGATCGGCTTGTCACCGGTGTTGACGAGCAGGAAGCTGCCGGTGCCGTAGGTGCACTTGCCCTCGCCGGGCGAGTAGCAGGTCTGGCCGAACAGCGCCGCCTGCTGGTCGCCCAGCGCGGAGGCCACCGGGACGCCCTCCAGGGTGCCGGTCGCGTGGCCGTAGACCTCGGCGGAGGAGCGGATCTCGGGCAGCATCGCGCGCGGCACGCCGATCGCGTCGACCAGTTCGTCGTCCCAGTCGAGCGTTTCGAGGTTCATCAGCATGGTGCGGCTGGCGTTGGTCACGTCGGTGACGTGCCGGCCGGTGAGCTTCCAGATCAGCCAGGTGTCGATGGTGCCGAACAGCACCTCGCCCTTCTCGGCGCGCTCGCGCAGGCCGTCGACGTGGTCGAGCAGCCAGCGGACCTTGGGGCCGGAGAAGTAGGTGGCCAGCGGCAGGCCGCACTTGTCGCGGAACCGGTTCTGCTCACCGAGTTCCTTGACCAGCTGGTCGGTGCGGGTGTCCTGCCAGACGATCGCGTTGTGCACCGGGACGCCGGTCGCCTTGTCCCACACGACGGTGGTCTCGCGCTGGTTGGTGATGCCGACCGCGGCGAGGTCGTGGACGGTCAGCGACGCCTTCTGGAGCGCGCCGTGCACCACGTCCAGCACGTTGGCCCAGATCTCCTCGGCGTCGTGCTCGACCCAGCCGGGCTTGGGGAAGATCTGCCGGTGCTCCTTCTGCGCCACGGAGACGATGCCGCCGCCGTGGTCGAAGACGATGCAGCGGGAGGACGTGGTGCCCTGGTCGATTGCGGCCACGAAAGATTTGGCGGAGTAAGTGCTCACGGGGTTGCTCCTCAGAAGACGGCGATGTCGACCAGACCGGCAAATGCTCCACCGATCAGCGGACCAACGACGGGGATCCAGGCGTATCCCCAGTCCGATCCACCCTTTCCGGGGATCGGCAGGACGGCGTGCGCGATGCGGGGACCGAGGTCGCGCGCGGGGTTGATGGCGTACCCGGTGGGGCCGCCGAGGGACATGCCGATGCCGACCACGAGCAGCGCGACGATCAGCACGCCGGTGCCCGAGGTGGACAGGCCCTTGGTCTGGCCGGTGGCCAGGATGACGAAGACCAGCACGAACGTCGCGATGATCTCGGTGAGCAGGTTCTGCACCGTGTTGCGGATCTCGGGACCGGTGGAGAAGATCCCGAGCACCTCGCCCTCGTTGGCGCGGAACTGGCCGAGGTAGGCCAGGTAGCACAGGACGGCGCCGACGAACGCGCCGAGGAACTGGGCGACCAGGTAGAGCGGCACGGTGGCCCAGTCACCCGAGTGGATCGCGAGCCCCAGCGTGACCGCCGGGTTGAGGTGCGCGCCGGACAGGGGCGCGGTCGCGTAGGCCGCCGCCAGCACGGCGAAGCCCCAGCCGAACGTGATCACCACCCAGCCGGCTCCGGTGGACTTCGACTTCGCCAACACCACACCCGCCACCACGCCGTTGCCCAGGAGCAACAGCAGGGCGGTGCCCAGGAACTCCCCGATGAAGATCGACTGGTTGGTCATCCGCGCGCCCTCTCTGGCCTGAATGCCGTTCGACAATGTCGTACGGTGCGCGTGAATCCTGTGCCGACGCTCACAAGATGTCAACCCTCCGGAAACGACCGATTTACCAGGGGATGGCACCGAGCTCGCGCGAGATGGACCGCGCGGCCTCACGGACGTAGGAGACGAGCTCGGTGCGCGGCTGCCGGTCGGCGTCGCACAGCCGCTCGATCGGGCCGGAGATCCCCACCGCGCCGACCGTCACCGCCCGCCGGTCGCGGATGGGCGCCGCGAGCGACACCTCGCCCTCGACCAACTCCTCCACGTCACACGCCCAGCCACGCTGCCTGACCTGCTCCAACGCGTCGCTGAGCCGGTCGAGGTCGGTGATCGTGGCGTTGGTGAACGCCTTCAGCGGCTCGTCGTCCACATGGCCCACGGGGTCGTTGGCGAGCAGCACCTTGCCCATCGCGCACGCGTGCGCGGGCAGCAGGGCGCCGACTTCGAGGACCTGCCGGGAGTTGTCCGGGCGGAAGACGTGGTGCACGACCAGCACCTGGCCCTCGTGCAGCGTGCCGATGCGGACGCTCTCCATGCTGCGGGCGGCCAGCGAGTCCGACCAGTTCAGCGCGCGGGTGCGCAGCTCGTTGCCGTCGAGGTAACTGGAGCCGATGTGGAACAGCGCCGCGCCGAGCTGGTACTTGCCCGTGTCGGGGCTCTGCTCGACGAACCCGACCAGCTGCAACGTGCGCAGGATGCCGTGCACGGTGGGTTTGGGCAGCTCAAGGGCCCGGGCGAGTTCGCCGACCCCCATCCGACGCGCGCCACTGGCGAGCAGCCGCAGCACCGCGGCTGCCCGTTCGATGGACTGGATCGGACCGGGCACGAGATCACTGTAGCGCCAAGCCGTTCGACCATGTCGAATTGGCGCGCGTCACAGGTCGAGCGCCCAGGTCTCCTCGACCACGTCCGCGCCCCACTTGCGGACCGGCTTCTCCGCGACCGGCGTGAAGCCCGCGCGCTGGTAGATGCCCCGCGCCACCGCCACGTCCGACACCGTCTCCAGCACGATCCGCCGGTACCCGGCGCGGCGGGCGAAGCGGACGCACTCCTCGACCAGGCGCTTGCCGATGCCCAGGCCCCGGGCCTGCGGTTCGACCAGCAGCAGGCGCAGTTGGGCGGTGTCCTCGGCCGCCCGCACGCAGAAGATCGACCCGGCCGGCTCGCCGTCCACCTCGGCGATCCACGCCGCCTCCCGGTGCGGGTCGTGGTGCTCGACGTAGTCCGCGACGACCCGCGCGACCAGCGCCTCGAACGTCCAGTCGTAGCCGTGCTCCTCCGCGTAGCGGACCCCGTGCCGGTGCACGACCCAGCCCAGGTCGCCGGGCCGCAACGGGCGCAGCAGGTACGCCCGGTCGGCACCGGTGAGCAGGCGCTGGACGCGTCGCATCGCCCCGACCAGGGCCGCGTGGTCGGCGGGCGGGACGCGGTCGAGGAGCGCGCCGATCTCGGCGTTCGAGCGGGCGTCGAGGTCGGTCAGCACGTCCCGGCCGGTGTCGGTCAGGCCGACGACCTGGCGGCGGGCGTCGTCGGGGGAGGGTGACCGGGAGATCAGGCCCTCGCGGTCGAACCGGGCCAGGATGCGGCTGAGGTAGCCCGCGTCCAGGCCCAGCCCGGTGCGCAGCGCGGCCGTCTCGGCGGTGCCGGCGGACAGCTCGAACAGCACCCGCACCTCGGTCAGCGAGTACGGCGAGTCGAGGTAGGCGTTGTCGAGGATGCCGATCACGCCGGTGTAGAAGCGGTTGAACGCCCGGACGTCCGCGACCGTCATCGTTGACTCCCTCAACAGAACCGTTGACTGAGTCAAACGATAGCGGTCACGACCGGTAGATGGCCAGCGCCGCCGGACGCGCGCGGAACTGGAACGTCGAACCGGTGGGCCCGACCTCGCCGTCCGTGGCGATCGCGACCGAACCGTCCAGCACCCGCACGTCCAGCCAACGCGTCTCCAGGTGCTTGTAGGTGCGACTCTGGTTCAGCGACCCCAGCAGCGCCCCGAGGAAGAACCGCGCCCGCGAGAACCGGGTGTCCGCGCGGATGTACCGCACGTCCATCAACCCCCGGTCCAACGCCGGGCGCATGGTCGGCGCGAACCCCTTGGGCCGGTACGGGCCGTTGCCGACGAACAGCATCCACACCAGGTGCCGCTCGCCGTTGAGCTCCACGCGCAGCGGCCGGGACGTGCGCAGCACCTTGAACAGCGCGATCGCCGCCGCCGGCCACTTGCCCCAGCGGTCCTGCAGCTTGTCGCGCAGCCGCACCATGTCCGGGTAGCCGCCCAGCGACGCCGTGTTGACGAACCAGCGCGGACCCTCGCCGTCCACCGTCACCGCCGCCAGGTCGACCAGCACGCCGTCCCCGGCGGCCACGGCCCGCGCCGCGTCCTCCAGGCCGGTCGCGCCCACGTCGCGGGCGAAGTGGTTCAGCGTCCCGGCCGGGATCAGCACCAGCGGCAACCGGTTCGCCGCCGCCACGGCCGCCACCGCCGCGACCGTCCCGTCCCCGCCCGCGACACCCAGGGCGCGCGGGCCGTGGTCGGCCACCACCGTGTCCAGCTCGTCCACCTCCACCACGCGGGCCTTGGGCCAGGTCCGCGCGATGTCCTCCGACGGGTCGCCGCCGAAGCCCGACGCCGGGTTGACCACCACGACCAGGCCCTCGCCGTCGATGAGCTGCTCCAGGGCGTGGTGCTCGCGCGCCGAGGCCGCCTCGGTCTGCCCGATCGGCCACCAACGCCTGGTCAGCAGGGCCGCGCCGGTCCCGATCAGGGCGCCCGCCGCCACGTCGGACGGCCAGTGCACCCCGGTGTGCACCCGCGAGTACGCCACCGCCGCCGCGACCGGCGCGACCACCGCGCCCAGCGCGGGCGACTCCATCGCGACCGCCGTGGTGAACGCCGCCGCCGACGCCGCGTGCCCGGACGGGAACGACGACGACGTGGGCCGCTTGGTCAGCCGGCGGTGCACCGGCAGCAGCTCGGCGGCCGGCCTGCGGCGGGGGAACAGGCGCTTGGCGACCAGGCTCGCGCTGAAGCTCGCCCCCGCGATCGAGGCCACCCCGCGCAGGCCCGACCGCCGCGGCCGGCCCTTGCGCAGCGCGAGCACGCCGGCCACGCAAAGCCACAGGACGCTGTGGTTGGCGGCCTTCGAGAGTTTTTTCATCCCCCGATCGAGGGGGGACGCGGGCAGCCGCCCGCTGTGCCTCATCAGGGCCTCGTCCAGGCGGTTCACTCGTCGGAGCACACGAGAACGTTATCCGCGCAAACCGCGCGCCGCCCGATTGGATCACTGAGGAAACGGCTGAATGCGCCTACTGTTGAGGGATGCAGCGGCGGATCTTCGGCATTGAGACTGAGTTCGGGGTGACCTGCACCTTCCACGGGCAGCGCAGGCTGTCCCCGGATGAGGTCGCGCGGTATCTGTTCCGCCGGGTCGTCTCGTGGGGCCGTTCCTCGAACGTGTTCCTGCGCAACGGCTCTCGGCTCTACCTGGACGTGGGGTCGCACCCCGAGTACGCGACAGCGGAGTGCGACGACCTCGCCCAACTGGTGACGCACGACAAGGCCGGCGAACGAATCCTCGAAGACCTGCTCGTCGACGCCGAGCGCAGGCTCGCCGACGAGGGCATCGGGGGCGACATCTTCCTGTTCAAGAACAACACCGACTCGGCCGGCAACTCGTACGGCTGCCACGAGAACTACCTGGTCGCCCGGGCCGGGGAGTTCTCGCGGATCGCCGACGTGCTGCTGCCGTTCCTGGTGACCAGGCAGCTCATCTGCGGCGCGGGCAAGGTGCTCCAGACCCCGCGCGGCGCCGTGTACTGCCTGTCCCAGCGCGCCGAGCACATCTGGGAGGGGGTGTCCAGTGCCACGACCCGGTCCCGACCGATCATCAACACCCGCGACGAGCCGCACGCCGACGCCGAGCGGTACCGCCGCCTGCACGTGATCGTCGGCGACTCGAACATGTCCGAGGTGACCACGCTGCTCAAGGTGGGCAGCGCGAACCTGGTCCTGGAGATGATCGAGCAGGGCGTCCAGTTCCGCGACTTCAGCCTGGACAACCCGATCCGGGCCATCCGCGAGATCAGCCACGACCTGACCGGGCGGCGCACGGTGCGCCTGGCGGGCGGCAAGGAGGCCTCGGCGCTGGACATCCAGCGCGAGTACTACGAGCGGGCCGTCGAGCACGTGGCCAAGCGGGCGCCGGACCCGATGGCCGAGCGCGTGCTGGAGCTGTGGGGCCGCACGCTGGACGCGGTCGAGGCGGAGGACCTGTCCAAGATCGACCGCGAGATCGACTGGGCCATCAAGTACCGCTTGATGGAGCGCTACCAGGCCAAGCACGACATGGACCTGTCCAACCCGCGCATCGCCCAGCTCGACCTCGCCTACCACGACATCCGGCGCGGCCGGGGCATCTTCGACCTGCTCCAGCGCAAGGGGCAGGTGGACCGGGTGACCGACGACGGCGAGATCGAGGCCGCCAAGGACACCCCGCCGCAGACCACGCGGGCCAAGCTGCGCGGTGACTTCATCGCCGCCGCGCAGGCCGCGGGCCGCGACTTCACCGTCGACTGGGTGCACCTCAAGCTCAACGACCAGGCGCAGCGGACCGTGCTGTGCAAGGACCCGTTCCGCGCGGTGGACGAGCGGGTGGAGCGGCTGATCTCCTCCCTCTAGCCCTAGCGGACCCGGAAGGCTCTTCGTGAGGCTCACACCTCATGAAGAGCCTTCTGCTTGTCGCCGCCGTGGCGGCGTCGCTGCTGGTGGCCACCCCGGCCGGCGCGTCCTCCTCGGGGTGGGAGCCGCGCCCGACCGGGGTGGACGCCCGGTTGCGCGGCCTGTCGGCGGTGTCGCCCCGGGTGGCGTGGGTCAGTGGCAGCGCGGGGACCGTGCTGCGGACGGTCGACGGCGGTGCCACCTGGGCGTCGGTCGGGCCTCCGGGGACCGCTGACCTGCAGTTCCGGGACATCCAGGCGTTCGACGCGCGGCACGCGGTCGTGCTGTCGATCGGGCCGGGGGAGTCGTCGCGGATCTACCGGACGGTCGATGGCGGAGCTTCCTGGACCGAGACGTTCCGCAACACCGACCCGGCGGCGTTCTACGACTGCGTGGCGTTCTTCGACCGGTGGCGCGGGCTGGCGATGAGCGACCCGGTGGACGGGGAGTTCCGGGTGCAGCGGACGTTCGACGGCGGTCGGACGTGGTCGCAGGTGCCCGCGTCGAACTTCCCGCCGGCCCTGGCCGGGGAGGCCGGGTTCGCCGCGAGCGGGCAGTGCGTGGCGACCTCGGGCGGCCGGGACGCGTGGATCGCGACCGGCGGCGGGGCGTCGGCGCGGGTGCTGCACTCGTCGGACGGCGGGTGGCGGTGGACGGTGGCCGACACGCCGCTGCTCAGCTCGCCGTCGGCGGGGGTGTTCGCGGTGGCGTTCCGGGACCCGCGGCACGGGCTGGCCATCGGTGGGGACTACGCGAACCCGACGGGCGCGGTGGCGAACCTGGCTCGTTCGCGGGATGGCGGGCGGACGTGGTCGAGCGTGAGCGGGCCGGTCGGGTACCGGTCGGGGCTGGCGTGGCACGGGTCGTCGGTGATCGCGGTGGGGCCGGCCGGGAGCGATGTGAGCCGGGATGGTGGGCGGACCTGGCGGAAGTTCGACGACGGCAGCTTCGACACCGTGGACTGCGCGGGCATGTGCTGGGCGGCCGGTGAGAAGGGCCGGGTAGGGGTGCTGACCAGGGGATGATCCGGTGACCGTGGCGGCTGTCCTCGTGCCGGCCCATTGACAAAAATCTGCTGAACGTTCAAAGTTGTTTTTGCGATGAGAGACGTCCTGTACCTGGAAGAGATCGAGCAGGCCGAGGCGCTGCTCAAGCCGCAGCGGGTCGAGGTGCTGCGGCTGTTGGCCGAGCCGAAGTCGTGCACCGAGGTGGCCGCCGTGCTCGACCAGACGCCCCAGCGGGTCCACTACCACGTCAAACGGCTGGTCGAGGCCGGCCTGGTGACGCAGGTGTCGGAGCGGAAGGTCCGGGGCGTCCACGAAGGGCTCTACCAGGCCGCCGCCCGCGCCTACTGGCTGTCGCCGGCGCTGGTCGGGCGGCTCGGGCTGCGGCGCGCCCGGGACGAGCTCAGCCTGGGGTACCTGGTCGACCTCGCCGAGCAGGTGCAGGCCGACGTCGCCGCGCTCGACCGGTCGCGGCCGGAGCTGCCGTCGCTGGGCGTGTCCGGGGAGATCCGGGTGCGGCCCGAGCGGCGGGGGGAGTTCTTCGCCGAGCTGAGGACGACCCTGCAAGACCTGTTCAGCCGCTACGGCGGCGCGGAGGGCGACGCCTTCCGGCTGGCCGTGGCCTGCTACCCGACCCCACCCGAGGAGACCGAAGATGAGTGAGACCGTCACCCTGCGCGCCCGCGTCGACGCCCCGGTCGAGCGCGTGCACCGGGCCCTGACCTCCGCCGACGAACTGCGCGTGTGGCTGGCCGAGCACGCCGAGGTGGACCTGCCCCACCGGTACGCGTTCTGGGGGCGGTTCACGCCCGAGGGCGACGCGCCGCGCCAGACCCTGGAGCACGTGGACGACAAGTCCCTGCGCTTCACCTGGCACGTCGGCGGCCAGGACACCACCGTGGAGTTCACCCTGGCCGCCGACGAGGCCGGGACCGTCGTCACGGTGTCCCAGAGCCACTTCCCCGGCTGGGCCGAGGCCGTTCAGGAGACCGGCGTGCTGGGCTGGCTCTACACCTACTGGGCGCTGAACCTCGCCAACCTCGCCGAGCACCTCGAAGGCCGCGACCTGACCCCCAAGGCCGACTTCACCACCACCGACATGCGCGCCGCGGTCGGGATCGCCGCCTCGAAGGAGGCCGTCTACCGGGCGTTGGTGGACGCGGAGGAGTACTCCAAGTGGTTCGGCGCGAAGATCGACATCGAGGCCTGGGTCGGCGGCCGGGTCGCGATGGGCGGCCTGGAGAACAACCCGCAGCCGGGCAAGGTGCTCGACCTGGCCGAGAACGAGCGCATGACCGTCGACTGGGGCGACGACGTCGTCAGCACGTGGGAGCTGGCCGAGTCCGGCGGCAGGACCACCTTGACGTTCGTGCAGAGCGGGTTCGTGGACGGGCGCACCCCGTACGGGGCGTGGCTGGGCTGGCTGTCCGGCGTGGCCGAGCTGCGCCGCTACCTGGAACTGCCCGACTGGCGGCCGATCTGGCTGCAGCCCGAGGTGCCCGGCCTGCCCGAGGGGATGCTCACCGGCGAGTGAGCGGGGTGCTCACGGGCGGGTGAGGCGGATCAGCTTGCGCTCGACGGCGGTCGTCACGGCCGCCGTCCTGGTCTCCACGCCGAGCTTGTCGAAGATCCGCACCAGGTGGGTCTTCACCGTCGCCTCGCTGATGAACAGGGCCTTGGCGATCTCCCGGTTGGACAGGCCGCGCGCCAGGTGGTCCAGGATCTCCACCTCCCGCTTGCTCAACGCCGGCGCCGGGTCGCGCACCGTGCGCATCAGGCGGCGGGCGATGTCGGGCGACAGCACGGTCTCGCCCCGCGCGGCCCGGCGGACGGCGTCGGCGAGCTGGTCGGGCGGGGCGTCCTTGAGCAGGTAGCCGGTGGCGCCCGCCTCGACCGCGCGGACCACGTCGGCGTCGGAGTCGTACGTGGTCAGCACGACCACCTCGGGCGGGTCGGGCAGCGCGCGGATGCGCTTGGTGGCCTCGACGCCGTCGATGCCCGCCCCGAGCTGGAGGTCCATCAGCACCACGTCCGGCTCCAGCTCGGCGGCGTGGCGGACCGCGTCCTCGCCGGTCGCGGCCTGCGCCACCACCTCGAAGTCGCGTTCCAGCAGCCCGGCCAGCCCGAACCGGACCACCGGGTGGTCGTCCACCACCAGCACCCGCAACGTCATCGCGACCCCGTCGTGCCCGTCGTCCTCGTCGGTACCGTGACCGCCAGCGCCGTGCCCTCGCCCGGCGCGCTCTCCACCGACAGCGTGCCGCCCAGCTCGGCGATCCGCCCGCGGATGGAGGTCAGACCGTAGCCCCGGCCCTCGCGCGGGGTCGTCGCCGCCGGGTCGAAGCCCCGGCCGTCGTCGCGGACGTCCAGCGCCACGGCGTCGTCCAGGTAGGACAGGGTCACCACGACGGTGGCGGCGTCCGCGTGCTCCCGGACGTTGGCCAGCGCGCCCTGCGCCACCCGCAGCAGCGCCACCTCGGTCTGCACGGTCAACGGGTACGGCTCGCCGTGCACCTCGACCCGGTCGCACAGCCCGCGCAGCGCGTCCTCCAGCGACCGGCCCTGCAACGGCGACAGGTCCCGCACGAACCGCCGCGCCTCGGCCAGGTTCTCCCGCGCCACGTCCGCCGCGCGCCGCGTGTCGCCCAGCTCCAGCAGCAGGTTGATGCTGGACAGGCCCTGGGCCAGGGTGTCGTGGATCTCCCGCGCCAGCCGCTGCCGCTCCTGCAGCACCCCGGCCTCGTGGATGAGCCGGCGGCGGTCGAAGAACACCGCGGCCGTGATCACCGCGACCCCCACCGGCCCCAGGATCAGGCTCGGGTCCACCACGTCGGCCAACCTGACCTGCGCCAACACCACCGCCACGGTCAGCACGCCCGCGATCGGCACCGCCAGGCGGGGCCGCAGCTGGCGCAGGCACTGGAAGAACAGCGGGATCGCGCACCACCCGAAGCTCGGCGCGAGCCACACCAGCACCAGCCACGTCGCCAGCACCACGGCCAGCCACCGCGTCCACCGCACCCCGGCGGGGTAGGCCGCGCCCAGCGCCACGGCCACGCCCAGCACGACGGGATCGACGCCGTGGTACGCGACGTACCGCGCCGCCGACGCCGCCAACAGCACGTAGAACCCCGCGTGCATCGCCCGGTGCAGCCACACGCCGCCGACGGTAGGCCGGCGCGCCGCGTCGCGGGTCAACCGATGGGTTGAACCGCGGTTCAACCGGAACCACCAGGTCACCGGTCCGCCCGGCGGGGAGGGTTGGGGACGACTTCGAGCGAGGGAGAACCGATGCGGAAGACGACGGTGGCCGTGCTGGTGGCGCTGAGCATCGCCGGCGCGGGCGGCTACGCGATCGCCGAGCAGGGCGGGCAGGAGCAGCGGCAGGCGGGCAAGGGCGGCGTGGACGTGGTGCGGACCACCAAGGCCGTGACGATCGACGCGGCCGTGCAGGCGGCGCGGGCGGCCCTGGACGCGGCCGAGGCCGAGGGCCAGCGGGTGACGGTCGCGGTCGTGGACCGGGGCGGCGACCTGGTGGTGCTGCTGCACGGCGACGGCGCGGGCCCGCAGACCGAGGAGTCGGCCAAGCGCAAGGCGTTCACGTCGGCGTCCTTCGGCGCGCCGACCTCCGAGCTGGCCGGCCGGGTGACCGGCGCGGGCGCGACCCTGCGCGACATGCCGGGGACGCTGTTCCTGGCCGGCGGCGTGCCGGTGCGGGCCGAGGGCGCGGTCATCGCGGGCATCGGCGTGGGCGGCGCGCCCAGCGGCGACCTGGACGAGAAGTTCGCCAAGGCGGGCCTGGCGGCGATCGGGCTGTGAGGGGTTGATCGACCGGCGCGCGGGGTAGGGGACCGGATGTGTTCCCGGACTTCACGCTGACGACGATCGACACGGGCGGGGCGGAGCTGCGGGTGCGACACGGCGGCTCCGGCCCGCCCGTCCTGCTGCTGCACGGCCACCCGCGCACCCACACGACGTGGCGGCACGTCGCGCCGCTGCTGGCCGAGCACCACACCGTGGTGTGCCCGGACCTGCGCGGGTACGGCCGCTCCTCCAAGCCGCCCACCACGCCCGACCACGAGCCGTACTCCAAGCGGGCGATGGCGGCGGACATGGCCGTGCTGATGCGCGAGCTGGGGCACGAGCGGTTCGCCGTGGTCGGGCACGACCGCGGCGGGTACGTCGCCACCCGGCTCGCCCTGGACCACCCCGACCGGGTCACCCACCTGGCCGCGCTGGACGTCGTCCCCATCGGCTCCGCCCTGGCCCGCTGCGGAGCCGAGTTCGCCCGCAGTTGGTGGCACTGGTTCTTCCTCGCCCAGCCCGAGGTGCCCGAACGGGTGATCAACGCCGACCCGGACGCCTGGTACCGGACCCGCGGGAAGGACCTCGACGAGGACACCCTGGCCGCGATGCACGACCCGGCGACCGTCCACTGCATGGTCGAGGACTACCGGGCCGGCCTGGGCATCGACCGCGCGCACGACGACGCCGACCTGGCCGCGGGCGTCAAGATCGAGTGCCCCGTGCTGGTGCTGTGGGCCGAGGGCGACGACCTGCCCGAGCTGTACGGCGACGTGCTGGAGGTGTGGCGCGACTGGACGCCCGAGCCGCGCGGGCGGGGGTTGCGGTCCGGGCACCACCTGGCCGAGGACGTCCCGGAGGAGCTCGCGGCGGAGCTGCGGGCGTTCTTCACAAGCGGCTGAATGGACCATTCAGTCGACTTGGGGTGGGGAGGTGCGTCATGAGGTGTTCGGACGGGGTTAGGGTTCACCGGTGGCCATCGCACGTGCCGAACGGCTCGTCAACCTGGTGCTGTGTCTGCTCTCCACCCGGCAGTACCTGACCGCCGAGCGCATCCGCGCCATCGTCCCCGGCTATTCCGACGCCGCCACGGACGAGGCGTTCTTCCGCATGTTCGAACGCGACAAGACCGAGCTGCGGGACCTGGGCGTGCCCCTGGAGATCGGGCGCAGCGCCGAGTTCGACAACACCGACGGGTACCGCATCGCCCGCCGCGACTACGAGCTGGGCGACGTGGACCTGGAGCCCGACGAGGCGGCGGCGGTCGCGCTGGCCGCCCGGCTGTGGGACTCGCCGCAGCTCACCGGCGCGGCCCACGGCGCGCTGATCAAGCTGCGCGCGGCCGGCGTGGACGTCGACCACGAGGTGCACACCGCCGTCGAGCCGAAGGTGCGCACCACCGAGCCCGCGTTCCCGCCGCTGCTGGCCGCCGTGCAGGAGGGCCGCGTGGTGGAGTTCGACTACCGCAAGCTCACCCCCGTCGAGGTGCGCACCCGCACCGTCGAGCCGTGGGGCGTGGTGGCCTGGCGGGGCCGCTGGTACCTGGTCGGCCACGACCGCGACCGGCGCGCGCCGCGCTGCTTCCGGCTGTCCCGGATCGTCGGGGACGTGCGGGCGGTGGGCAAGCCCGGCGTGGTGGACCGGCCCGCGGAGGTGGACCTGCTCAGCTTCGTCAAGCGCAGCGAGCCGTCCACCCAGGCCGTGGCCACGGCGAAGCTGTGGGTGGCGCGGGGCAGGGCGCAGGGCGTGCGCCGGCGCGCGCGGGTCGTGGGGGAGCGGGAGCTGGACGGCGTGGCCGGTGACGTGCTGGAGATCGACCTGAGGTTCCCCGACTCGGCGGCGGCCTGGATCGCCGGGTTCGGCGCGGACGTGCTGGTCCTGGAGCCCGAGGTCCTGGCCAAGACGGTGCGGGAGA
Organism: Saccharothrix sp. NPDC042600; assembly: GCF_040647305.1. Lineage (NCBI taxonomy): Bacteria > Bacillati > Actinomycetota > Actinomycetes > Pseudonocardiales > Pseudonocardiaceae > Saccharothrix > Saccharothrix sp. NPDC042600. Next base: position 81,980 of record NZ_JBEZBW010000024.1, read on the forward strand.
AGCTCGTCGGCGCGCTGCGCGGTGCGGGGGTCCGGGCGTGAACGCCTCCGCCGACCGGCTGCCCCGGCTGCTGGCCCTCGTGCCCTACCTGCTCGCCCGGCCCGGCATCCCCATCGAGGAGGCCGCCGCCGACTTCGAGGTCACCCCGCGCCAGCTGCGCAAGGACCTCGAACTGCTGTGGATGTGCGGCCTGCCCGGCTACGGGCCCGGCGACCTGATCGACCTGTCCTTCGAGGGCGAGACCGTCACGGTCACCTTCGACGCGGGCATGAGCCGCCCGCTGCGGCTGACCGCCGCCGAGGCCACCGCGCTGCTGGTGGCGCTGCGCGCGCTGGCCGAGACGCCCGGCGTGGTGGACAAGGACGCCGTGCAGCGGGCCGTGGCCAAGATCGAGGCCGCGGTCGGGCAGGCCCAGCCCGCCGGGGTCGCCGTGGGCCTCGCGATGCGGGAAGCCCCGGAGACGGCCGTCGTGCGCGACGCGGTGTCCGACGGCGTCCGCCGCGGGCGTGCCCTGCGCCTGCGCTACTACACGCCGTCACGCGACGAGGTCACCGACCGGGTCGTGGACCCGATGCGGGTGCTGCTGGTCGAGGGCCGCAGCTACCTGGAGGCGTGGTGCCGGCTCGCCGACGACGTGCGGCTGTTCCGGCTCGACCGCGTCGACGGCGTGCAGGTCCTCGACGAGCCCGCGTCCCCGCCGCCGCACGCCACGCCCACCGACACCTCGGAGGGGTTGTTCCGCCCGGACCCGTCGCAGCGCACCGCCGTGCTGGTGCTCGAACCCGACGCCCGGTGGGTCGCCGAGTACTACCCGGTGGACTCGCTCACCGAGCTGGAGGACGGTCGCGCGCGGGTGCTCATGCGCTACGCCGACACCGCGTGGATGGTCCGCCTGCTGCTCGGTCTGGGCGGCGAGGTGCACGTCGAGCAGCCCCCGGACCTGGTCGAGGCGGTCGTCCGCCAGGCCGACGCCGCGTTGCGCCGGGCGGATCACCTCCCGGCAACCTAGGCCCTATACGGTGGTGCGGTGCCGTACTTGCCGAGCCTGGTGTTGATCCTGGTCGGAATGGTCCTTTTGATCGTTCTCGTGGCCAAACTGGTCGGATCCTTGCGCCGCTTCCGCGCCGCAAGCACTCTGGTGGGCGACAGGGTCGGCGACGGCGTCGGTCTGCTGCGGGCGCGGTTCGCCGCGCTCGGGGTGGCCTTCGCCGAACGGCGTCCGGACCGGGCCCGTCAGGGCAACCCCCGCGTACCATCGACGGACCGGGGCAGACAGGAGGACCACCGTGGGTAACCTCGGAGCTACTGAGCTGATCATCATCGCCGTGGTGATCATCCTGCTGTTCGGGGCGAAGAAGCTGCCCGACATGGCGCGCTCGCTGGGCCGCTCGGCCAAGATCCTCAAGGCCGAGACCAAGGGCCTGCGCGACGACGACCAGCCGCAGGACACCCCGTCGCAGCAGGCCGCCCCGCAGCAGCTGCCGCCCGCGCAGCCGCAGCCGGTCGTGCAGCAGCCGGTCGCGCAGCCGCAGCAGGTCGCCCAGCCGGCGCAGCCGCAGCCGCAGGTCGCGCAGCCGATCGAGCAGAGCCCGCAGAACCTCCAGAACAAGCAGAACTAGCCAGAAGGACGGTCCGCACGGTGGGGGCAAGTCCGTCCCGGTGGGCGCAGCTCCGGGAGCGCCGCAAGCTGAGGAGCCGTCGGGCCAACCCCGACGGCACGATGTCGTTGAAGGACCACCTCTACGACCTCCGGCACCGCCTCGGCTTGGCACTGCTGTTCATCGCGCTCGGCGCGATCTTCGGCTTCTTCTGGTGGGGCTGGAACATCTTCGGGCTGCCCAGCCTGGGCCAGGTGGTCATCTCGCCGTACTGCGGCATCCCGGTGACCGACCGGTTCAACCAGAACGGCAACTGCCAGCTGTTGCAGACCAAGCCGTTCGAGGCCTTCATGATCCAGCTGAAGGTCGGCGCGGCGGCGGGCATGGCGATCACCGCCCCGCTGTGGCTGTACCAGGTGTGGCGGTTCATCGCGCCCGGCCTGTACGCCAAGGAGCGCAAGTTCGCGCTGGTGTTCGTGTTCTGCGCCTCGGTGCTGTTCGTGCTGGGCGCGGTGCTGGCGTTCTACGTGGTGCCGCAGGGCCTGACGGTGCTGGTGGGCTTCGGCGACAGCCAGTTCCTCACGGCGCTGTCCGGCGGGGACTACATCGACTTCGTGCTGGCGCTGCTGCTGATCTTCGGCGTGAGCTTCGAGCTGCCGCTGATCGTGGTGATGCTCAACCAGGTCGGCGTGCTGACCTACGACAAGCTGCGGCGGTGGCGGCGCGGCATCACCTTCGGGCTGTTCATCTTCGCCGCGATCGCGACCCCGGGCACGGACCCGGTGTCGATGGTCGCGCTGGCGGTGGCGTTGACGCTGCTGTTCGAACTGGCCATCCAGATCGCGCGGATCCACGACAAGCGCGCCGCGCGCAAGCGCAAGGCCGAGGGCTGGGACGAACTGGCTGACGACGAAGCGTCACCGTTCGACTACACGCCGTCGGCGGTGGACGGTGCCGAGGCGCCCGTGGAGTCGGTGGCCCCCAAGGAGCCGCACCGCGTCCGCTACGACGACGCCACATGACCCGCGCCGCCCTCCTGGTCTGCCCGGCTTCGGGCAAGGGCCGTGCCGCCCGCATGGCGGGCACGGTGGCTTCCCGGCTGCGCACCGCCGTGGACTCGCTGGACCTGCACGTCGCCTCCTCGGCCGAGGGGACCTCCGCGCTCGCGCGCCGGGCCGTCGAGGACGGCGTGGACGTGCTCGTGGTGCTGGGCGGTGACGGCGGCGCGCACCTGGGCGTCCAGGCGTGCGCCGGGACGTCCACGGCGTTGGCCGTGGTGCCCGCCGGAACCGGGAACGACCTGGCCACGGCGCTGGGCACGCTGTCGGTGGACGACGTGGTCGGCGCTTTGTGCGACGGGTCGCGGCGGGCGCTGGACCTCGGGCGCGTCGGGAACGGGACGTGGTTCGCGACCGTGCTGTGCGCGGGCTTCGACTCGGCGGTGAACGAGCGCGCGAACGCCATGCGCTGGCCCGCCGGCCCCCGCCGGTACGACCTGGCCATCCTGGCCGAACTCGCGGCCCTGCGGCCCGAGCCGCTGGTGGTGGAGACCGAGGACTCGACGCTGGAACTGGACGCGCTGCTGGTCGCGGTGGGCAACACCACCAGCTATGGCGGCGGCATCCCGGTGTGCCCGGACGCCGACCCGGCGGACGGGTTGTTCGACGTGACGGTGGTGACCGCGGCACCCCGGCGGACGTTGCTGCGCATGCTGCCGACGCTGCGGACCGGGCGCCACGTCGAGCACCCGGCGGTGCGGACGCTGCGGGCGAAGTCGGTGCGCGTGGCCGGGCCCGGGTGGGTCGGGTACGCGGACGGCGAGCGCGTGCACGGGCTGCCGTTGGAGGTTTCCTGCAGGTCAGGGGCGTTGACGGCGGTGAGCCGGTAGACCGGTGACGTGGCCGGGGCGAAGAACGGAGCTTTTGTCGGTGCCATGTGACAGCCTTGAGGGGTGTCACGCACTTCGCGGTCTCCGGCCGACGCCTACGCGGACTTCCGCCGAAAGTCTTCCCGGCCCAAGCTGACCGACTTCCTCTCGGTCCTCTCCTTCGAGCTCGACCCGTTCCAGCAGCGCGCGTGCGAGGCGCTGGAGGACGGGCACGGTGTGCTGGTCTGCGCGCCCACCGGGGCGGGCAAGACGGTCGTCGGCGAGTTCGCCGTGCACCTGGCCCTCTCCGAGGGCAGCAAGTGCTTCTACACGACGCCGATCAAGGCGCTGTCCAACCAGAAGTACGCCGACCTGGTGGCCCGCTACGGGGCGAAGAACGTCGGGCTGCTGACCGGTGACACCTCGGTCAACGGCGGCGCGCCGGTGGTCGTGATGACCACCGAGGTGCTGCGCAACATGCTCTACGCCGGCTCCTCGACGCTGGAGAGCCTCGCCTACGTCGTCATGGACGAGGTGCACTACCTGGCCGACCGGTTCCGCGGGCCGGTGTGGGAGGAGGTCATCCTCCACCTGCCCGAGTCGGTGCGGCTGGTGAGCCTGTCCGCCACGGTGAGCAACGCCGAGGAGTTCGGCGAGTGGCTGGTCGAGGTGCGCGGCGACACCACCGTGGTGGTGGACGAGCACCGGCCGGTGCCGCTGTGGCAGCACATGATGGCCGGCGGCCGGATGATGGACCTGTTCGCCGGTGAGGGACCCGACGGGCACGCGCGGATCAACCCGCAGCTCCTGCGGCACACCGAGGACCTGGCGCGCTTCCACGTGCCGTGGAGCCGGGGCCGCAACGGCAAGGACAAGGGCGGTCGGCCGCCGCGGTCCTCCGGGTTCAAGCCGCCGTCGCGGGTGGACATCGTGCAGCGGCTGGACGGGGCCGGGCTGCTGCCGGCGATCGACTTCGTGTTCAGCCGGGCCGGGTGCGACGCGGCGGTGGCGCAGTGCGTGCGGGCCGGGCTGCGGTTGAACACCGAGGTGGAGGTCGAGCAGATCCGCGCGGTCATCGAGGAGAAGACCAAGGACCTGCCGCAGGGCGACCTGATGGTCCTGGGGTACTGGGAGTGGCGCGAGGCGCTGGAGCGGGGCATCGCGAGCCACCACGCGGGGCTGCTGCCGGCGTTCAAGGAGACCGTGGAGGAGCTGTTCGTCCGCGGGCTGGTGAAGGTCGTGTTCGCGACCGAGACGCTGGCGCTGGGCATCAACATGCCCGCGCGGACCGTGGTGCTGGAGAAGCTGGTCAAGTACAACGGCGAGGCGCACGTCGACCTGACGCCGGGTGAGTACACGCAGCTCACCGGCCGGGCGGGGCGGCGCGGCATCGACGTCGAGGGCCACGCCGTGGTGGTGTGGCAGCCCGGTGTGGACCCGAAGGCGGTGGCGGGGCTGGCGTCCACCCGGACCTACCCGCTGCGCTCGTCGTTCCGCCCCGGCTACAACATGGCCGTCAACCTGGTGCACCAGCTCGGCGCGGCGGCGGCGCGGGAGATCCTGGAGCAGTCGTTCGCGCAGTTCCAGGCCGACCGGTCGGTGGTGGGGCTCGCGCGGCGCATCGAGCGCAACCGGGAGGCGCTGGGCGGCTACGCCGAGGCGATGAGCTGCCACCTGGGCGACTTCACCGAGTACGCGGGGCTGCGGCGGCGGGTGGCGGACCGGGAGAAGGCGCTGGCGCGGCAGAACACCTCGGCGCGCCGGGCGGAGGCGGCGGCGTCGCTGGAGCGGCTGCGCAAGGGCGATGTGATCGCGGTGCCGTCGGGGCGGCGCTCCGGGCTGGCGGTCGTGATCGACCCGGGCCTGGAGCCGTTGGGCGAGGCGCGTCCGCTGGTGCTCACCGAGGACCGGTGGGCGGGGCGGCTGTCGGCGGCGGACTTCCCGTCGCCGGTGGAGGTGCTGGGCCGGATGCGGCTGCCCAAGCAGGTGGACACGCGGTCGCCGCGCTCGCGCCGGGACCTGGCGTCGTCGTTGCGCAACACCGGGATCGTGCCGCCGTCGTTCCGCAAGAAGCGGGCGGGGGCGGACGAGGACGCCGAGCTGGCGACGTTGCGGCGGGCGCTGCGGGCGCACCCGTGCCACGGCTGCGAGAAGCGCGAGGACCACGCCCGGTGGGGCGAGCGGTACCACCGGCTGCTGGCCGAGACCGAACAGCTGGAGCGCAAGGTCGCGGCGACCACGCACTCGCTGGCGCGGCAGTTCGACCGCATCCGCGGGTTGCTGCGCGAGCGGGGGTACCTGCACGCGGAGGAGTCCGGGCCGGGTGAGGAGGTCACCGAGCACGGCAAGCGGCTGACCCGCCTCTACAGCGAGTCCGACCTGCTGGCGGCGGAGTGCCTGCGGCACGGCGTGTGGCGGGACCTGGAGGCGCCGGAGCTGGCGGCCGTGGTGTCCGCGCTGGTCTACGAGGCGCGCCGGGACGGTCCGCTGGAGACGCGGCTGCCGCCGGGCCCGGTGACCGACGCGCTGACCGCCACCGCGCGGCTGTGGGCGGAGCTGGAGGACGACGAGCGCCGCCACAAGCTGGACCGGACGCGGCAGCCCGACCCGGGCTTCGCGTGGCCGGTGTACCGGTGGGCGCGCGGCGAGTCGCTGGAGAAGGTGCTCAGCGCGGCCGAGGCGTCGGGCACGGAGCTGGGCGCGGGCGACTTCGTGCGCTGGTGCCGGCAGGTGATCGACTTCCTCGACCAGATCCGGGACGTGGTCGGCGGCGACGACCCGGTGGGCGGTACGGCCAAACGGGCGGTGGAGGCGTTGCGCCGCGGGGTGGTGGCCATGGCCACGGTCTGAGAAAGCTTTGCGGGGTGGCTGGGTGCGCCCGGCCGCTCTGTGGTTTGATCGCGCCCGCAAGGCATGACCACGTTTTTCCTCTACCGACCGTCGGAGGCCGAGCATGACCAGTCCGTACGGACCGTCCGGAGGGAACGACCCGCAGCAGCAGTGGGGCCAGCAGCCCTACGGTGGCGGCGGGTACCCCGGCACGCCGTCGGGTGGTTTCCCCGCTCAGCAGCCCGGTTACGGGCAGCCGGACCCGTCGCAGCAGCAGCCGCAGTGGGGGCAGCAGCCGCCGCAGCAGCAGTACACGCAGCAGTACCCCGGCGGTTACGACCCGACCCAGCAGCAGCCGCAGAACCCCTATGGGCAGCCGGACCCGTCGCAGCAGCAGTGGGGCCAGCAGCCGGGCCAGTTCGGGCAGTACGGGCAGCAGCAGAACCCGTACGGCCAGCCCGGTTACGGCACGCCGCCGGCGAAGAAGTCCAGCGCGGTGCTGTGGGTCGTCGTCGCCGTGGTCGTCCTGGCCGTGGGCGCGGTGCTCGTCCTCGGTTTCGTGACGCCCGGCTGGTTCAAGAAGAAGATCTTCGACAACACGGCCGTGCAGAACGGGATCGTGCAGATCCTCAAGGACGACTACAAGATCTCCGACGTGGAGAGCGCGACCTGCACCGGCGAGAACCCGGTGGAGCCGAACCGCTCGTTCACCTGCAAGGTGAAGATCGGCGGCAAGGACAAGGACGTCAAGATCACGGTGAAGACCGCGGACGGCGAGTACGAGGTCGGCCAGCCCACGGGCTGAGTTGGATTGCCGCGACGCCGTCGCGGCGGCGAAGCCGCCTGGAAGTCGGCTCATCGCGCCGTGTTTCCCACCGATCGGAAGAGCTGATCGGCGGGAAACACGGCGCGACAAGCCGACGCGGCCTCGCGGTGCGCCGAAACTCGATGGCGGTTCCCGGTCCCGGGAGGCACGATCGGGCGCGTGACCGACATCGACGTCCGCGTGCTCACCGACGAAGCGCAGTACCGCGCCGCCCACACCGTGTTCCGGGGTTCACTGCACCACGCCCCCGCGCCGGACGAGCGGTGGGAGGCCGTCAAGACCTCCTACGAGCCGGGGCGGACGATCGGCGCGTACGCGGGGGACGAGCTGGTCGGTGGGGTGCAGTCGTTCCCGTCGGCGTTGGCGGTGCCCGGCGGCGCGGTGGTGCCGATGGCGGCGGTGTCGCGGGTCGGCGTGCGGGCGGACTGGACGCGGCGCGGCGTGTTGACCGCGATGAAGCGGGCGCAGTTGCGCGCGTTGCGCGAGGGCGGTGACGTGGCGGCGACGCTGCGCGCCTCGGAGGGCTCGATCTACGAGCGCTTCGGCTACGGGGTCGCGACCCGGTACCGGGAGGTGCGCATCCGCAAGCGCGAGGCCGCGCCGCGGGTGCCGATCTTGGGCCGGGTGCGGCTGGTGCCGGTGGACGAGGCGCTGCCGCTGGTGCGGGAGCTGTTCGAGCGCCTGTCGCCGGGGCGGCCGGGCACGATCGCGCGCTGGCCGGGCTGGTGGGACGTCAGCGTGGCGCGGTCGGAGGACAAGGACCGCCTGCGGGTCGCGGTGTGCTCGGGCGAGGACGGCGACGACGGGTACGTCGTCTACAAGGTCGAGCGCGGCTCGTGGGAGCGGGGCGTGGAGAAGCCGACCGTGCTGGAGGTCCAGGACTTCTGGGCGGCGAACCCGCGGGCGTGGGCGGACCTGTGGGGGTTCACGCTGCGGGTGGACCTGGTGGGCGAGGTGTTCGCGTTCGGCCGGCCGCTGGACGAGCCGCTGGAGTGGCTGATGGCCGACCGGCGCGCGGTGTTCGTGGAGGACGTGGCGGACGAGACGTGGCTGCGGCTGGTCGACGTGGAGTCGGCCTTGGCGGCGCGCGCGTACGGGGTCGCGGTCGCCGTCGCCGACCCCGTGGTGATCGGGGTGCGCGACCGGTTCCTGCCGGAGAACGACGGCGCGTACCGGGTCACCTCTTCGGGTGCCTCCCGGACCTCGGATTCACCTGATTTCGTGGTCGATGTGGACGTGCTGGGCGCGGCCTACCTCGGTGACGTGTCGTTCTCGGCGTTGGCGATGACCGGCCGCGTGGTGGGTGGGTCGGCTGAGGCGCTCGGGCGGGCGGACAGGCTGTTCGCGGTGGACCAGGTGCCGTGGTCGGGGACATTCTTCTGAGTCGGTTCGTCGGGGACGTTCTTCTGAGGTTGTTCGTCGGGGACGTTCTTCTAGGAGCGCCGGCGTTCCAGGGCGTTGAGGAGCCTGGGCAGGGAGCTGCCCAGGCCCCAGCGGCGGGACAGTTCCTCGACGCGGTCCGGGTCGGCGGGCGCGGTGGGCACGATGTCCGGGCGGTCCTGGAGGACCTTCGCGTCGGTGGCCACGTTGACCACGGTCGGCGCGACGGCCAGGTAGTCCTGGGCGGCCAGCAGGGCGGTGCGGGCGCGGGTGGTGAGCTTGCGGTCGCGCGGGTCGTGGACGGCGTCGAGCACCGCCCGCAGCGACCCGAACTCCTTGACCAGCTTCGCGGCCGTCTTCTCGCCGATGCCCGCGACGCCGGGCAGCCCGTCGGACGGGTCGCCGCGCAGCACGGCCATGCCCGCGTAGGCGGGGCCGGCGTCGGTCTCGGGCAGCCCGTACTTGGCGGCCAGCTCCACCGGCCCGAGCAGCTCGGCCTTGGCCCAGCCGCGACCCAGGTACAGCACGCGCACGGGGACCGGTTCGTCGCGGACGACCTGGAACAGGTCGCGGTCGCCGGTGATGACCTCCACCGGGTCGGTCTCCTCGCGCGCGGCGAGCGTGCCGATGACGTCGTCGGCCTCGTAGCCCACGGCCTCGGCGGTCGCGATGCCCACCGCGTCGAGCACGTCGAGGATGATCGGCACCTGCGGGGTGAGCGTGTCCGGCACGTCCTCCTCGCCCTCGACGCCGCCCTCCAGGACGCGGTGCGCCTTGTAGGAGGGCAGGGCGGCGACGCGGAACTCCGGGCGCCAGTCGGCGTCCAGGCACGCGACCAGGCGGGTCGCGCCCCGGTCGGTGACCACCTTGGTGATCGTGTCGATGAACCCGCGCACCGCGTTGACCGGTGTGCCGTCGGGCGCGGTCATCGACTCGGGCAGCGCGTAGAACGCCCGGAAGTAGAGGCTGGCGGAGTCCAAGAGGACCAGTCGGCTGGACACGGCGGTCAGCATGCCAGAAGGGACCGACAAAAGGTTTTGATCAGCCTGGCCGGCGTGGTCGGGGTGGGGGCCGGTCGGGGGTTCGACACCGGCCGGGGTGGTTCGGGACTGGCCGGGGTGGATCGGGACTAGGCTGCGCAAGCATGTCGACCCATGTTGGACCCATTGACGTGGACGCCCTCCGCGCGCGACTGGACAAGGCCGCCACCGCGGCGTCCGTCGCCGGCGTGGACGCCCTGCTGATCTCCCCCGGCTCGGACCTGCGCTACCTGATCGGCGCGGGCGGGTCGTCGTTCGAGCGCCTCACGTGCCTGGTGCTGCCGGTCGGCGGCACGCCGGTGCTGGTGGTGCCGAAGCTGGAGCAGCCGGGGTACGCGGGCATCCCGACCGACCGGCTCGGGGTCGACGTGGTGACGTGGGTGGACGGCGAGGACCCGTACGCGCTGGTGCGCGGGGCGTTGAAGGGCACTCGGGTCGCGGTGTCGGACATGATGCCCGCCCTGCACACGTTGGGGCTGCGCGACGCGATCGGCGGCGAGCAGGTGCTGGCCGGGCCGGTGCTGCGGGAGCTGCGGATGCGCAAGGACGCCGCCGAGGTGTCGGCGTTGCGCACGGCGGGCGCGGCGATCGACCGCGTCCACGCCCGGATGGGTGAGTGGCTGCGGGTGGGACGCACCGAGGCCGAGGTGGGCGCGGACATCGCCGCCGCGATCGTGGCCGAGGGGCACGTGCGGGCCGACTTCGTCATCGTGGGCTCGGGCCCGAACGGCGCGTCGCCGCACCACAGCCTGTCCGACCGGGTGATCGAGGCCGGGGACGTGGTCGTGGTGGACATCGGCGGCCCGGTCGCCGAGGGCTACTGCTCCGACTCGACCCGGAACTACGTGCTGGGCGAGCCGCGGGACGCCGACGTGTGGGAGACCTACGCGGTGCTCCAGGCGGCGCAGAAGGCCGCGGTGGAGGCGGTGCGGCCGGGCGTGACGTGTTCGGCGGTGGACGCGGCGGCCCGGGACGTGATCGCCGAGGCCGGGTTCGGCGAGTTCTTCGTCCACCGGACCGGGCACGGGATCGGCCTGGACGTGCACGAGGAGCCCTACATCGTGGGCGGCAACGACCTGGTGCTGGAGCCGGGCATGGCGTTCAGCGTCGAGCCGGGCATCTACCTGCCGGGCCGGTGGGGCGCGCGGATCGAGGACATCGTCGTCGTCACCGAGGACGGCGTGGAAAGCGTGAACAACCGACCGCATGAACTGGTGGTGCTGCCGGCGTGACCAACCTGGAGCCGATAGACCGGGCGATCCTGCGTGAACTGGCGGCCGACGGCCGGTGCAGCTTCACCGACCTGGCCGAACGGGTGGGCCTGAGCGTGTCGGCCGTGCACCAGCGGGTGCGCCGGCTCGAACAGCGGGGGGTGGTGCGCGGCTACGCGGCCCGCCTGGACGGCGACGAGATCGGGCTGCCGCTGACGGCGTTCATCTCGTTGACGCCCATCGACCCGGCGGCTCCGGACGACTACCCGAAGCGGTTGGAGCACTTGCCGCAGATCGAGGCTTGTTACTCGGTCGCGGGGGATGCTTCTTATGTGCTTCGGGTGCGGGTGGCCTCGCCCACGGCTTTGGAGGAGTTGTTGCGGCAGATTCGGGAGGTGGCCAACGTGTCCACTCGGACCACCGTTGTGCTGTCCACCCCTTATGAGGATCGGCCTCCGGCTGTTTGAGCGATGTGCGTTGCGCGCTCTCAAGGTCGAGAGCGGAGAGCGGAGAGCTAAAAGCGAAGAGCTAAAAGCGGCGCTCGCCGCGCGGCAGGCCCCCGGGGGTGGAAGGGCGTCGGTTCGTTCCCCG